>NZ_JAMYOZ010000030.1:0-90159 GCF_040320095.1 Mesorhizobium sp. M0800 | reverse complement strand
GACGCATCCACACCAGATACGACCGATGTGCTCACACCTTCCTGTCGGCGATCGCCTTCGCTGCAGCCTTCATCTTCTGGATCAATGAGTCCTGACCCTAGCTATCTCCGCGAAAGTCGCCTCCACTGCCGCGCGGCTGAGGGAGGATGTGACGATGAACACACGCCGGATTGCATCCGGAGCGTTGCGCGCCTGCTCGAAGGCATCCTCAAGACCAGCGGCCGTTCCCCGCGCGATTTTGGGGACGGCGGTTTGCACGCCGCTTCCGCTCACGTAGTTGTTGCGCCATCCTGGGAGCTTGCGCGCAACGGGCTCGGCGGGAAGGCTCATCCGACCGAGGTTCTTCATCGCCTGGCTGACCGAGACATGAAACGGGCCAGCTCCCAGCGAAAGCTCCCCATGTTTCGCGTGATAGAAGCTGATGCGGCGCGGGCTGCTGGTGCTGTTCAGACCGATAAAGTCAGCCCATTCGTCTCCGAGGTCGTCGCAGAGGAGGACGTCGTCTCCAGCGGCAATGCTGTTGACCACGACCCCGAAGGTCGAGTCCGGGTCAAACACAGTGTGCGCCGTTGTGAAGGTTCCCTTTTCGTCCGTCACGGCGTCTAGAAGGGGATCGGTCCCTAGGTACCGCAGGAACGCCGCGCCCCCATCCGCGAGACCCTCGTCGCGAAACAGAGCGCCGTCAATGTAGGCGAGCGCCAGATCGTCGAACAGCACGATGAAACCGTTACGGCTGTCGAGGTACCGTCGCAGCGCCAGCCGGTCGTCGTCCTGCCCGACAGCGTAGGCGGTGCTTTCGACCTCTACGTCCGCGCTAATCGGCAATGACAGGGCGCGCAGAGCGATGCGCGCCCTGTTCAGCGCCACGGTGCCCACCCGTGCGCCGTCAGCGAGAGCGTGAAGGCCGAACAGCTTGCCTTCAGGGCGGACCTCCAGAACCGCCGCCAGTTCGTCCAGAACCTCTTTCACTTGAGCCTGGGTCAGCGCCTGATGCATGCCGGCATTCGCCCTCACGAGCCGGATTTCTTCGCGTTCGAAGATCGCATCCGCCAAACCGGCGACGTCGACGCCGAAGCTGAGCGGCGTCGCGGCCCCTGCCGCCGTAGCCAAGTCGACCGCCCGAGCGAAGGTACCGATGAAGGCTGCGGGCACGTTCGCGCCGTCCACGAGTTCATCGAAGACAGACTGCGCATAATCCACCAACGCCAGGTGATCGACGCGGTCCGACCGTTGCGCGATACGGCCTGTACTGGGGGTGGTGGAAAAATGATCCGTCCCCGAGCGTACGGTGTAGCCTTGGGGCACATACCGCCGCGACGCCGCCGGCCCTACGACGTTGCGAAGGTCGTCGGCCTCAAAAGTCTTGTTGCGCATGGCATATTTCGACAGCGACATGTTTCGCAAGCGGATCTTCTCGAAGACCGCGTCCTGCCGCGCTACAGCGACGTCGACCCGTGCCGGCGGGACCCGCCTCAGATAGCGCGCGGCGAAAGCCGCCGGAACCTCGAGTCGAGACTTGAAGATCGCCACATGCCCCCTATGCTCCACGAGTAGCAGGAAGCCGCATATGCGTTAATTTACGCCCGCGCCTTCGGTAAAGAAGGCTGGCAGCCGGTCGTACAGAAACGAGATCGCGGACCAGCAGCTGGGACCCGGGCCCACTACCACACGGCGATATTCGAACAGGTTGTTCGCAGCAGATGGATGGCCGCCGCGGATACTCCGAAACAGCCCGACGACGGCTGCATTACTGAGGGGTCGGTTCGCCTGATGAAAAGTGGCCGCCTTGCCCACCCGCAACTCTGAGATCATCGTCCGTCCCCTTTAGGAGAGACGATACGTCTTTCCCGGTTCGCCTGAAAGTTGTCAAACATGCCCGCAGTCGCCGCGGACGACGATTGGTCGCGCCCGCCCGCCTAGTCCGCCCTTTTCGCCTCTACGGCCTCGTCAAGCGTGATTCCGTCGAAGAAAAAACGGACCACGTAGCGATCAAAAGGGCCGAGCGATTTAATTGCCAACACGGCATCCCTTCCAAGATATATAAAGCGTTCAAGCGCCAGCAGAAGGTCCATGTTCGGATCCAGGAAATCAATTAAACCCGACGCATGAATCTTTTTCGAGATCATGCGCGGTAGTCCATATTCTTCAAGGTGGTAAACCGCACTAGGCAAGAAAGCTCGGCTCATTCTTCCGATAAAGGCCGAAATATCGACTGAAGGGTTGATGATTATCTTATGAAGTTCGTTCGTGTCGCTGAGGAGGGCCGACAACTTGAATGTGACGGTCCGTTCGAGTTTGAAAAAGTCGTCGATATCGATTCCATCCTTTTTGAGGGATGAGATCAGCTGGGATAGATCGCGATCCCAATTGTAAGCGATTGCCTTGGTGACGGTCACGAGTTTGCTAAATTGGGCGTCCCAGTTGCCAGGTTTAAGTCTGAGGATCCTGTAGAGCATAGTATCCCAATGGTCCGGATTGCTGGAATTTAGGTAACCAAAACCCCGCCACTCGTCAGGACTATTCTTCATGTCTGTGGCCAGTCGAAACAAGAAATCTGCGTCACTGTCCTGAAGGAGGTTCTCTCGCTTTATGCGCGCAAAATTCTCGTCTCCGAGAATCGACGACATCTGCGTTCGATATTCGATGATGCGCTCAACTTGTCGCTCAGTGAGTTGGTCCGCATCGTGATATTCATCCAACGTACCCAGTATTTCTTCAGGAAATTCAATCTCCAACTGGGTGTCTTCGGACGTCGGCGGAGCATCCAACAGGTATATATTGCCAACGAAGTACTTAAACATCCGGCCTCCTCGGCCAATTATGTTTTTGTAAGTGAAGTCTTTGAGATTAGTGTTCCCTAACTTACTTCGCCACACGATGACGTTCTGCGCAGATGTGTTTACGCCCTCGATTATTGAAGATGTGGAGACGATACTGTCGAAGCCGTCTTCATACTCGAAAAGTCGTATCTGTAGCTGGCTAAGACATCTGTGCATGCTGCCATTGTGAACTCCAATCGCCCGATCGACCAAATCAGCCAGCAGCCAGTCGGACTGGTAGTTTTGCCGCAGCCATCTGGAGAAATGGCTGGTGTAGATCCGATCCACGGGCTGAATTTCCGCGATGACGAGATCAGTGATTTTCTTGATTTCGGAGTAGGTGCCTGCGTAGATCAGGGACTTCTGGGCGCCAGAGGAAATCAGTTCGATTAACTTTTCTCCCTTCTTGGTCGCATCGTCCCCAAATTCTTTGTAAAGCTCCTTGATATCGAGGTAGACTGTATTGAAGTCTAGGAGCTCCAAGAACTCCATATCGCGCGTGAAGGCATTATCGCTGAGTTTCTTGATATTCGGTGCGAGGTAATACCTCTGCTTCGCCTTTTTAGATAGCTTCAGGATCGCCTTGATGAGCGAGGGCGCGCGGTCGCGGTCGTGCTTCTGGCTGGCCTTGTAAAATTCATCGACGACCAGTAGATCGATGCTCTCTAGCGCGGATAGGTAGCCAAAGGCCCGCTCCTGCGGGAATATGAGGATATTCTTGGGTCCAAGTCGCGTATCTGGCGCCGTTATGATTGTGTAGCGTTCAGAAAATTTCTTGAACAAACGACGGCGCGTTTCATCCATTAGGGCGATGGTTGGAACGATGATTACCACGTTGTCCGGCTGCTTGGCCGCAATAAAGGCGTCGATGATAAAGCTCTTTCCGAAGCTGGTGGGGGCGCTGACTGCGATGTTTTTGCCGTCCAGGAGTTTGGCGAGAACGCTCGACTGCTCACGGTGCAGGGTCGCCACGCGCCGGCCGACATCGACCTCGAACGCGTGGTGCACGTATTTCTGGTCCCATGAAGCGTTCGCGAGTTGCAGGTAGGGGAAGAGTCCGGTCGCGCGGATCATATGGTTCACCACTTGCGGGTAAGGCGTCTTCGAGCGGTCAAGTTCCGCCAGTAGGCGTATCAGGAGATTTCTGGCAGCGACCTCGTTCTTCAGCGTCAGAAGTCTGTTGATCTCGTGGCAAATCTCAAAAACGTCCATCACTTCTGCCTCTTGAAAAAGGCAACGGCTTGGACAAAAGCGTCGACGATCTTCTTCTTGCTGGGGACCGGGAAGAGGATGATATGGAAGTGTAGATCTTCATACTTGTGAATTGGTCCAGATTTTACAATCTGTCTGAGGAAATATTCATCTGCGCGATGCTTGTGAAAGGTGACAATCTCGGCCTTGTAGGTGTCGGTCAAACCTTTCGCACCTGACGTGGTCGAGCACTCATGCAGCAAAAGAATTGGGATATGGATTCTAGATTTCAGGTTATCGATAGATTCCCTGTTGTCCAAGGCTGCCTTGATCCTAGTGCGAAGGTCCGCCGCGATGGGGAGGCCATCGAGGTCAGATACACTGGTTATAATGGCGTTTTCTTTTTTTAGTTTGTCTGTTGATAGTGAATTAATAACTGAAGTCACGACTGACTCGAGACGGGCGTCGGCAATCGAATTGTAGAATTTTGCCTCTCCAAACCACAGCGTGAAATCGTCGCCGTCGACGACTATATGAACGCTGTCCGCGCCCTTGGCGTTGTCTTGAACATTCTGCTTGTAGAAGATCTTCGGGACGACAGGTAGCGCGCCGAAGCGATGCCGCATCAAACCATACAGGAAGACCTCGGCGATCTCGCTGCCTTGTCCGATCTCATCATTGTCCGTAAGTCTGAGATTCTGGGCGGCGGCGATGAGGCTGCTATGACTTTGGTCGATGAGAGCTGATCGCTCTTTTTCCGACAGAGCGGTCTGGGCGATGTTGTCCCACAAATAACTTTGAAACTTTGGGTAGCGCCATTCCGCATCTTCAAAATCGTTTATCAAACTTAGCACATGTTTATTAACCAGGCTGGTGAGTTGGGAGACCGAGGTGACCTCGGCAAGCGTGTCATCAACTAGAATCTCAAATGCTAGTCCGGCCATAGATAACGATGTCCCCAAGCTACCCCGCGTTTGCCACGGTACAACTTGGCGACGAATGTGCCTAGTTAGCAAGTCGATGTGCAGTATCCGCTTGAGTGACTTTCGCTTCTGGCTTTCAGATTGGCCTATGTCAGAGGATTCCAAACATCTGTACGAATGACAAACGCTCCGCGCTGACTGACACCAAGACGTTCACGAAGCCAGGCTGGCCGGGCTGAAGGTGGACCTGTCAGCGGGCGCGTCGGTCACTATGCGGCGGTAGTGATAGGCTCAGCCGATGGGGGGCGTCGCGCTCACAGCCTCGCGGTCATGCGGGGGCAGAAATGGCCGCCAAGGGATCGCTGTTAAACGTCTGCTTTCGGAGGGTGAGTTAATGGCAGCAAGGGGCGCCTAGCTGCCGCTGCCAACGATCACCGGGACGACCGCTTTCCACTACAGTCCGGAAGTAGCCGATTGAAAATCGGACCGACAGTTTCTGGGAGATGCAGACGGAACTGCGAACGGCGGAAATTGTGCGCAGAGCCGGCATTGGTTCGGGGCAGATCAGCTCGTCTATTGTGCCCTGTGTTTCGACTTGCCGCCGGCAAGTTGCTTCAATGCATTTGCTCGCCCAGAAAGGTGTCCCCCTCGGACTCACTGGTCGCTGTCACTTATTCGGACCCTGAAATTGGCTGCCGCCGCGATTTCTCTGACTTGTCGACGACAGGGAGCCCTTCCTTTCTGGCCTTGGCAAACGCTCGATCGCTCTCCAGGAACTCCGCCAGCATGAACGGGATCAGTTCCGCTACCGATTCGGACTCGCCATAGGTCTGACGATAAAGCGCCGCATAGTCCTTCAGTGCTTGGTTCAGGTCTGCACTTACGCTTATGGTGATCTTCGAAGGTGTCCGATCCGGAAGTTTGCCGAGTTTCAGATTGGTCATGATGACTCCAGTCAATTCGGGTACGGCCGCAGCACAAGATCCTTGTGCACGATGACGCGCAGTGGCCAACCAGGGCGGACGGTGATCGTGGGCTGAATATTGAGGTTCTTCTCGGTGATGCGCTGGCCAGCTTGACTAACGTTCTGCTGAGCGGATTCGCGGATTGCTTTGACCAGGTCGCTTTCGTCTTGCCCGAGGCTCAGCTCCGTGCCGACCCCCAGCAACGTGGCCAGCGCAACGCCTTTCATCAGCTGCCAGGTGTGGAAATCCACCTTGTCCTCAAGCCCGGCATAGCCGGCGGTGTCCGTCGCCGGCAGATTGTCGATTTCGATCGAAGAGCCGTCGGGCAGCAGTATCCGTTGCCAGACCAGCAGCGCGCGCCTTTGTCCAAAGGCAACAACGCTGTCATAGGTGCCAATCAGGCGAGAGCCTTGCGGAATGAGCAAGGTGCTGCCGGTGACTGTGTCGTGCACATTCTCGGTGACCTGTGCGACGACGAGGCCGGGCAAGTCGGAATTGATGCCAGTGATCAGGCTCGCTGCGATGACGCTGCCGGCCATCAGCTGATACGGCGAAGCCGGCGTCTGCAGTGCATGCAGATTGTAGATTCCACTTGTGTTCCGCTGGCTGACAAAATCGAGCTTGCGCTGTTGATTGTTTTGGTCGCCCTCGGCCGGTGCAACGGAAGCTGAATCGCGTGCGGCATCGGATTGTGGAGCCGTTCCATCAAAGGGTGGACGCCCGCCCTGCCCGTTGCCGGCGGCATCCGCTTGCCGGGGTCGATTTTCGATCCGGAAGAAGACTTGCGATTCGCGCGCCTCGATCGCCTGCTGTGCAAGGCGCTGCTCCTCCGCCGAAACCTCCTGGCCCGGCGCGATGCCCAGCTGGCGTTGGTGCTCAAGGATGGGGCGGCCGAGGTCGCCGGGCAGCGGTGGTCCAAGCACCGGAGGCTTGGGCTTGATCCCGGAATAGTCCTTAGGCAGCCTTTCAATTGCCTCCGCGGTTGGCTTCCGCTCAGTGTTGTAAAGCTCTTCAGCCTGCTCTTTGATGCGCAGCGCCGGTCCCTGCAGCGCCATCATGGTGACGCCTAGAACGGTCCCGGAACCAACAGCAGCAATGGCGACAATAATGCCGCGCTTGAAGCGCACAGCGCGGCGAGGCGAGGCCCGCAGCTGCAGCTGTTCTGGATCGAGTTTCGGTGAAGCATCGGAGCGGGAAGTATCCGTCATGGGCCGTCCCTCACCTGCTGGAACGCGAAAAGAGCAATTTCCGCAGCGGCGCTTGCCTGCCGTCGGTCCTCGTGATGCGCACCACCTGTTGCTGCTTGGCGCCGAGGCGCAGTTCGGCCGCGGCGAAGAGGCGATCGACAATGTAATAGTTGCCGCGTATGCGGTAGTTGACGAGCTGGTTGTCCCCGTCAGCACCGACGATGAAGAGCGGCGGGGCCTCACCCTGATCGATGCGGCGCGGAAACTCGATGTAGACCTTGCTGCCATCATCAAACGCGCGCGTCGGCCTCCAGGGCGGTATGTCGCCGGTAATCGAATAGCGGAAGCGAATATTTTCGAGAGCCACATTCGACGCCACTGGCATAGCAGCCTCGGCCTGCGCATCGCGCCGGCGTAGCGCGATAATCTGGTCCTCGCTGTAGGTCCAGGAGATTGCCGCCATGGCGGTCTTATCCGTGCTTTGAAGCTGCAAGTGATAGCTTCGCCGGTCCGTGGTGATCACCAGATTGGTGGCAAGTCCTGGCGCGAAGGGCTTCACCAGCACATGGGTGCGCTGGTCATCGCCGGAGCCACTGACGGTGTCGCCAATTACCCAGCGCACTGTATCGCCGGCCGACACGGATTGGAGTTTCTCGCCTGACTGCAGAGCGATATCGCTGACGCGCTCCGGTGCGGCATAGAGCTGGTAGAGCGCGCCTTCGGCAAAGGGGTAAACCTGCACCGCATTCACATAGCCATATTTGGTGGGTTGCTGCGTCGCCGCCTTGTTGGCATCGGCGACACGTTCTTCAGGCGAGCGCCTGTCTTCAGCAGCCTTGCCCGGCTCGGGCTGCAACTGGCCGGGCAGCGGTAGCGGTTTCGGCACTTCCACGACTTTGACGGGCTTCTCCGGCGCCTTCTCGATTGCCGCCGGTTGGAACTTGGCAGCATCATAGGAAATCTGAGGTAGCGGCACCGGCTTCGAGGCACAGGCGGAGATGACCGCAGCCGACGTCGACAGGACCAGCGCAGTGCGGAGCGACGAGAGTCTATTTATCATTGGCGGGCTCCTTTGGGGGAACGGAAGTCTGCGCGGCACTGTCGAGCTCGCGCGACCAGTCGATGGCATTGATGAAGACGCCGAGCGGGTTTTTGCGCAGCTGATCGGTATTGTTCGGCGGCCGGATCACAATGGTGAGGATCCCGGTCCAACGCGTTGTGCTGGCGAGGCTGCCGCGCTCAAAGACCTGCTCGGTCCATTTGACTTGAAAGGAGCTGTCGGACGCTCGAACCACGCTCGTCACCTGCACCGAGACGCTGCGCGTGCCGATCTTGCCGAACGGGTCGTTGGCCTTAGCGTACTCGTTGAGAAAGAGGGCTCCGCGGTCGGTGGCAAAGTCGTAGGCCGAGAGCCAATTCTGCCGCACCAGCACCGCATCGGTGGAAACAGAGCGGACATTCTGGATGAAGCGGCCGAGATGCCAGGCGATCTGGGCATCGGTGGGCTCGTAGTCCCGGATTGCTGGAGCGACGGCGCGCGCCTCGCCGAAACGATCAACCTCGACGACATAGGGCACGACGCGGCCCTGCATCGACTGCCACAAGAGTCCACCAGAGAGCCCGGTGGCCAGAGCGAGGCAGCCAAAGGCCATCAGGCGCCAGTTCCTTGCCTGCACGCGCGCAGTGCCGATGCGCTCGTCCCAAAGTTGGGCGGCCTTCTGGTATGGTGTGACGGGGTGGGGCGTTTTCCCGTAACGCTGAACAGGTCGCTTGAAGAGCATCTAGTCTTCCTTATCGTTGAGAGAGGGGTTGGCGCCGCTTCCACCCCGATCGCCATCGCGGACGGCCTGCGTGGCGGCGTGGCGATGGGCGCGCGCGGTCTGTTCGGAACGCAAGCGCCTCGCCCACGCCGGCGCGGCATTGGCACCTGACGCGGCAGGGTTTCCGGTCATTGATGCGGTCGGCGTGCCGCCCGTCGCGGTCCAGGCGGCATCGCGGCCGGCATCGGCGCTGCGCCGGAATGGTTCTGTTGCAGATCGCATTCCCCGAATCGCGGCGCCGCCAGCTGCGCCGGCAACGCCCTGCAGTCCAGCAGCTACGCCGGAGAGGCCGGACTCGGGCGATGTTGCACGCCTCATCTGCCAAGCTGTGGAAGCAGCCGATCCCATGGCCGTGCCGGCTCGAACGGCGGCGAGACCGCCGCCGGTTGCCATGCGCGCGCCGGCAAGCGCCGCACCTCCGGCAACGAGCGTTGATCCGGCGGCCGCCGCGGTGGTTCCGAGTGCGGCTCCCGCGCCAAGCTGCGGCGCGCCGGAAACAAGACCCGAGGCAATTCCCGGTCCGAAAATGCCGAGCCCAAGCAGCGCCAACGCGCCCAGTACCTGTGACATGGCCGCGGCCAAGTCCGGCTCCTTGCCTTGCAGGGCGGAAGCGAACTCGCCGAAGAGCGTGGAGCCGATGCCGACGATGACGGCAAGCACCATCACCTTAATGCCCGACGAGATCACATTGCCGAGCACGCGCTCGGCCAGAAACGCCGAGCGGTTCCAGAGCGCGAAGGGCACCAGAACAAAGCCGGCCAATGTGGTGAGTTTGAACTCCAGGATGGTGATGAAAAGCTGGATGGAAAGGATGAAGAAGGCGATGAGGACCAGGAACCAGGCGAGAAGCAGCACGAAGATGGTCAGCGCGTTGCCAAAAATCTCGGGGAAGCCGACTAGCTGGCTCGCTTGATTGAGCAGCGGCCAGGCGCCCTCGAAGCCGGCCGCGGCAATGCGGCCTGGCCGCAGGAGACTGTCGGCGGACAAATTGCCGGACGAAGCGTTGATGCCGAGCCCGGCAAAGGAGCGGTAGATAATGTCGGCAAGGCTTCTGAAATTGTTCAGGATGAATGCGAAGGCGCCGACATAGAGCACCTTTCGGACGAGCCGACCGAGAATATTGGGTTCGCCGCCGAACGCCCAGACCAGGCCCGCCAGCGTGATGTCAATGCCGATCAGGATGGTAGTGAGAAAGGCGACGTCGCCCGAAAGCAGACCGAACCCGCTGTCGATATAGCGGATGAAGGTCTGCATAAAGCGATCGATGACGCCGAGGTCATTCATGTCGCCGTCTTCCTCGTTGTCTTGAAGACTGCTGATCAGTTGCCGGGATAGGCCGTACCGGTGCCCAGGAAACGCTTCGTCGTCTCGCGGGCGGCTTCCTCAGACTGCGCCTTGCGGGCAGCATCTTCGGCTTCAGCCCGGAACTGGGTCGCGAGCAGCGTCTGGATCTGCATCTGCTGCTTGGTCGAAAGCGCGATCAGCTGATTGGTGGCCTGGCTTGCCTCAAGGGCACCTGCCGCGCCCTGACTGCGGTTGACGAGATCGGTAAGCAGGTCGCCGTCGGCCCGCACGTTCTCCACGATCTGCGACTGCGCGCTCATGGTTTGGCGGAACGCCTGCATGGCGTTTTGCCAGCGCTCGCGCGCGGCGCTCGCCACATCGTTGACCTCGATTGTGGCGTCGTAGCTTTCCGGATATTGCACACGCCACTGGTTCTGAAGCTTGTCGAGATCGAAGCTCAGGCCGCTGGCCTGGGTCATCAGGCCGTCGATCCGTTGGAGCGAACCTGTGAGCTGGCCCACGGAAGAAAAATCCAGGCGCTGAAGGTGCCGCGCCATGTTCTGCAGCATCGTCGCCTGGTTCTGAAGCGACTGGATCTGGTTGTTTATCTGCTCCAGGGAACGTGCCGCTGTCAGCACGTTCTGCGCATAATTCGACGGATCGAACACGATCAGGGCGTGGGCCGGCTGGACGTAGTCGGCCATTGGTTTTGCGATCAGGGAAACGGTGATCAGGCTGGTGAGAAGGCGGCGCCGCATCATGACGATTGCTCCTTGTCTGGTTGAGGGAATTGCTGGAGAAGCTCGGCAGCCCAATCGAGGCCGCGCGCAATCAGAAACCGGGCGGCAAAGCCCTCCTGTCCGTGCTCTGACAGCACCTTGTCGATTAGGGTCTGCGTGGCCGGATCAGAGGCGCCGCAGAGCGCAAGAGCGATCGCGCCGAGCCCGAGCTCGAAGAGGCGGTTGCCGCGGCGCGATTGCAGATAATACTGGCGCTTCGGTGTGGCACGGGCGACCAATTCGATCTGCCGCTCGTTCAGGCCGAAGCGCTCATAGGCTGCCCGCGCCTGCGGTTCCACGGCACGGTCATTGGGAAGAAAAATGCGCTGTGGGCAGCTCTCGATGATCGCCGGCGCGATGGAAGAGCCAGCGATGTCGGCAAGCGACTGCGTGGCAAAGATCACCGACACGTTCTTCTTTCGCAGCACCTTCAGCCATTCACGGATGCGGGCGGCAAAGAGAGGGTTGTCGAGATAGACCCACGCCTCGTCGAGCATCAGCAGCGTCGGCCGTCCGTCGAACCGCTCCTCGAGACGATGGAACAGATAGGTGAGCACCGGGAGCACAGCGCCTTGGCTGTGCATCAGCTCTTCGGTCTCGAAACACTGCACATCCGACAAGGCCAGCCGATCTTCATCGGCATCGAGCAGACGCCCGAACGGGCCATCGAGCGTGTACGGCATCAACGCGGATTTCAGCGCATTGGACTGAAGCAGAACCGACAGGCCCGTCAGCGTGCGTTCCTGCACCGGCGCAGTGGCAAGGCTGATGAGTGCCGACCAGATCGCCTCCTTTACCTCCGGCGTAACGGTGACATTCTCATGGGCGACGAGGCCGGCGATCCATTCCGCCGCCCAGCTGCCAGTAGCCTGGTCGCCGATATTGCTCAGTGGCTGGAAGGCAAGCGCACCATCCGCGCCCAGCGCGTGGTGTTCTCCGCCCATGGCCAGTGTTGCCGCACGAGCCGAATTGCCCTTGTCGAAGACATAGACCTGCGCCCCGGCATAGCGTCGAAACTGCAGAGCGACTAGCGCAAGCAGAACCGACTTGCCGGCACCGGTCGGCCCTACGACCAGCATGTGGCCGACATCGCCAACGTGGGTGGAAAGCCGAAACGGTGTCGACCCGTTGGTCTCTGCGAAGAGAAGCGGCGGGGATTCGGTCCCAGTCACGTTGGCGAGATGCTCGTTATCCACCGGACCGGCCCACGCCGACGACAGCGGCATGACATGGGCAAGATTCAGCGTGTGAACGAGCGGCTGGCGAACGTTAGCGTAGACATGACCGGGCAACGAGCCGAGCCACGCCTCGACCGCATTGATGCTTTCACGGATCGTGGTGAAGCCGAGCCCATTGACTATGCGCTCAACCGCTCGGAGCTTTTCCGCGGCGGCCTGTCGGTCCTGATCCCATACCGTCACCGTTGTGGTGAGATAGCCGAAGCCGACGTGATCGCCGCCCAATGCCTGAAGGGCGGCATCCGCATCGAGCGCCTTGTTGTCGGCGTCACTATCGACGAGAGGGACGGGTTCGTTGGTCACGACCTCGCGCAGGATGGCTGCGACCGATTTGCGCTTGGCAAACCACTGACGGCGCAACCGGGTCAGTGTCTTTGTGGCTTCCGTCTTGTCGAGCGGGATGAAGCGCGTCATCCAGCGGTAGGCGAAATCCTGATGGTTGAGCGCGTCGAGGATCCCTGGCCGGGTGACGTTCGGGAAACCAAGGACGGTGAGGGTGCACAGATGCTGCTCACCCAGCATCGGCTCCAGGCCGCCGGTAAGCGGCGCGTCAACCAGAACACCGTCGAGATACATTGGCGTTCCTGGCATGGCGACCGGATGGCGGTAGGTCGAGATTGTGCCGTGCAGATAGGTTAGCGTCTCGGCATCATCGAGGGCGCGCACTTCCGGCATGAAGCCGGACAGCAAATCCAGGACGCGGTCGGTCTCGTCGCGAAACCACGCCAGCTCCTGGCGCCAGTCTCTAGCCCCTCCCGAGTGATGCGAGTCGACCAGTGCGCTTTCCGCCCGCGCCTGGCCATCTGGCGCCGGCATGAAGACCAAGGTCAGATGATAGCGACTCTCGAAGTGCGCGACCTTGCCCTCGAAGGCCGCGCGCCGTTCCTCATCGACCAGCCATGAGGCAGCATCGGGAAAAGCCGAGCTCGGATAGCCCAGCGCTTCAACGCGCTCGGCCTCGAAAAACAACCCCCATCCGGAGCCCAACCTTCGTAGCGCATTGTTGGCTCGTGCGCAGATGCCGACCAACTCGGCTTCGGTCGCGCTTTCAAGGTCGGGGCCACGGAACCGGAAGGTTCGCTGGAAGCTACTGTCTTTATTGAGCACGATGCCGGGCGCGACCAAAGCGGCCCAGGGCAGATGGTCGGCAAGCCGATCGGCTTTGCCGCGATACTCCGAAAGGTTCAGCATGCAAGCCACCCCTTCAGGCGAAGATGACGGACAAGCACGCTGGCGAAGTCCGGATCGCGGCGAGCGGCAAAGACCGCGAGGGTGTGGCCGGCGATCCAGAGCGCCAGTCCGGCGATCCACTGCTGCAGGCCAAGGCCTATTGCCGCGGCCACCGTCCCGTTGAGGATCGCCACCGCTCGCGGCGCGCCGCCCAGCAGGATCGGCTCGGTCAATGCCCTGTGAACGGGGACTTCGAAACCCTCGACATGCTGCTCTCCGGTGGCCATCAGACGAGTGCCCCGCCGCCGAAGGAGAAGAAGGAGAGAAAGAAGCTCGATGCCGCGAAGGCGATCGACAGGCCGAAGACAATCTGGATCAGCCGGCGAAAACCGCCTGCCGTGTCACCGAAAGCAAGGGTCAGGCCGGTGGTGATGATGATGATCACCGCGACGATTTTGGCGACCGGTCCCTGCACCGACTCAAGGATCTGCTGCAGCGGCTGTTCCCAAGGCATGCCGGAGCCCGCTGCGTGGGCCGGGACGGTGAGAAGAAACGCGAGCGCGGTGGACGAAAGGAAGCGAAGCTTCTTGAGCATGAGGTGACCTTTCAAAACTGCTGGAGTTGCGGAAGCGTGAGCGGGGTGACGGCGTAGTCACCGCTGCTGTCGAGACCGGTGACCTCAGCGATCGCGTCAATGCGGCGCGAGGATCCGCGCCCAGCGATGAAGACGATCAGATCTACCGCATCAGCGATGAGGCGGCGGGGAACGGTGACGACGGCTTCCTGGGCGAGCTGCTCGATACGGTAGAGAGCGGAGCGCGCCGAATTGGCGTGAACCGTCGCGATGCCGCCGGGATGCCCGGTGTTCCATGCCTTCAACATGTCCAGGGCTTCCGAGCCCCTGACTTCGCCCACGATGATGCGGTCGGGTCTGAGCCGCAGGGTCGAGCGCACGAGATCGGCGAGCGTGACCGACCCCCGCCTCGTCCTCAAGGCAACGCAATCCTTCGCCGCGCATTGCAGTTCGCGCGTGTCCTCGATCAGGATCACCCGCTCGTCGCAATCGGCGGCTTGTGCCAGCAGCGCATTGGCAAGTGTTGTCTTGCCCGACGACGTGCCGCCGGCGACCAGGATGTTGCGCCGCTCGCGGACCGCCTTCTTCAGCGCATCGGCCTGCAGCGGCAGCATGACGCGGTCGGCGACATAGTCGGCCAACGTGTAGAGTTTCGCCGCAGGCTTTCGGATGGCGAAGCATGGCCCCAGCACGACAGGCGGCAGCAGACCCTCGAAGCGCTCGCCCGATGGCAATTCGGCGCTGACAATCGGATTGTCAGCATGCGCCTCGGCGCGCACGTGGGAGGCGACCAGGCGGATGATGCGTTCGGCCTCAGAAGGATGCATGTGCACGCCGGTGTCGACCCGGCCTTCACCCAACCGGTCGAGCCGCAGCGCACCGTCGGGATTGACCATCACCTCAATGACGGTCGGATCGGCAAGGGCTTCGGTGATCGCCGGACCCATGGCGGTGCGCAGCATGACGCGGCGGCGATGGTCGGCTTCCGGATGAGAACTCATCCTTCCCCTCCCCTGCGATCGTCGGTGCCAAGTGACCGTTTCCCGGAAGCGATTTGGCGGCCGACCTGTTCGACGAATTTGTCGAAGCGCTCCTGGGCAATTGCTTGCGTGGCCCTGTCCGGCACCGGCGTGTGAGCATGAAGCGTGATCGAAAAGCGGATGAAGAGCGCCAGGCTCTCCAGGATCATCTCGACATCGCGCCTGACATGTCCGAGGTCGCGGGAAAGACGGTCGAGCCTCTTGCCGTAGCGCTGGTCGAGTTCATTCTCCCCACGCCGCTCGATAAAGGTCTCGACCGCGTGCGCCACAATGGCCGATTTGGTGGTCGATGGATTGCGGCTGAGGTTCTCCAGCTTCTCGCTCAACTCGGGTTCAAGCAAAAACTGGTGACGAATGCGGTGGGGCTTCATGCTGCTCGTTCCCTCTGACCGGCGCTGATGCACCGGCGACGGGAACGAGCATCGTCGAGATCCTCGAAATCGCTTACGGCCGTTATCTACGCTGAGATGCGCCCGCGTATGGCGCGCCGTTCAGAAGCCGGGCACGATGTCCTTGTCGTCGCCCATTCCCTCGTTGAGGCCGTACGCACGTGCGGCGGTGGAAATCCGATCCATGACGCGCTTGTCGGCGAGCGTCTCGCAGTCATCGTCTGCGGGCGTGAACAGATCGCCCTGATCAGGCTCCTGGACGACGAGGGTCCGTTCTTCGCGCAGGCCCGGATGGCGCTGCTGCTGGACACCTCCGTCTTCGATTGCCGCGCCGGCACTGTCGTCATCGCCAGCAAGACGCCGATCCACGCCGCGCACCTGTCCGCTCCAATCGTCCGGGCGCGACGTGGGCCGATCCGCGTAGGCACCGTCGCGCAGCACCGGCGAAGGCAGCACTCGCTCCGTGAAATTCGGATCCTGGTAATAACGCAACTTCTTGGCGCGAATCGGCGGCAATCCCGAAACCAGGATTAGTTCGTCAGCCTGCGGCAACTGCATCACCTCACCCGGCGTCAGCAGGGGGCGAGCGGTCTCTTGGCGGCTTACCATGACGTGGGACAACCAGGGCGCCAACCGATGGCCGGCATAGTTGCGCATCGATCTGAGTTCCGTCGCGGTACCGAGCGCGTCCGAGATGCGTTTGGCCGTGCGCTCGTCATTTGAGGAAAAGGCAATCCGCACATGGCAATTGTCGAGAATGGCGTTGTTCTCGCCATAGGCCTTGGAGATTTGGTTCAACGATTGCGCTATCAGATAAGCGCGGATGCCGTAGCCTGCCATGAAGGCGAGCGCAGTCTCGAAGAAGTCGAGCCGACCGAGCGCCGGAAATTCATCCAGCATCATCAGGAGCTGATGCTTGCGGCTCTTCTTTGGATCGCCCTCCAGGCGCTCGGTCAGCCGCCGGCCGATTTGATTGAGCACCAATCGCACCAGGGGCTTAGTGCGCGAGATATCCGACGGCGGCACGACCAGATACAGCGACATCGGTCGCTCGGCATCCACAAGGTCGGCAATGCGCCAGTCGCAGGCCGATGTTGCCGCGGCCACCGTTGGATCACGATAGAGCCCGAGAAACGACATGGCGGTCGAGAGAACGCCTGAGCGCTCGTTCTCTGACTTGTTCAGCACCTCACGAGCCGCCGAGGCCACGACCGGATGGACCTGGGGCTTGTCCACCGTGCCGAGGTGGTTTGTGGTCATCATCCGCTGCAGTGTCGCAGCGAATGAGCGTTGCGGGTCCGACAGGAAGGTGGCGACACGGGCGAGTGTCTTTTCCTCTTCGGCGTAGAGCACGTGCAAGATGGCGCCAACGAGGAGTGAATGACTGGTCTTCTCCCAATGGTTCCGCCGCTCCAGCGCGCCTTCCGGATCGACGAGAATGTCGGCGATATTCTGAACGTCGCGGACCTCATCTGGACCTTTGCGCACTTCCAGCAGCGGGTTGTACCGCGCCGATCTCGGATCGGTCGGATTGAACAAGAGACAGTGCGAGAACTTCGACCTCCAGCCAGAGGTCAGCTGCCAGTTCTCGCCTTTGATGTCGTGAATGACGGCCGAGCCGGTCCAGGAAAGAAGGGTTGGAACAACGAGTCCGACGCCCTTGCCCGAACGTGTCGGCGCAAAGGCCATGACGTGTTCTGGTCCGTCATGGCGCAGATAGCGATAATTCAGTCCGCCAAGGAAAACGCCGGCCGGCTGAAACAGCCCCGCCTTCTCGATTTCCAGCTTCATGGCCCATCGTGAGGACCCATAGGTGGTGACCAACCCCCGCTGCCGTGCGCGCCAGAGGGACCCAGCTATCGCGGCGGCACAGCCCAGGAACCCGCTGGCTCCGGCAAGTATGCCAGCCTTGTCGAAGACTTCAGGCGCATAGGCGTCAAATTGGAACCACCATTCGAACAGTTTCCACGGCTGGTAGATCGGCCAGCCGACTGTCACAAACCATGGCGCGCCGAGTGGCGGCTGATAGGAGAGCATGTGGGCGCACCATTGGGTTGCAGTCCACACGCCAAGAATGACAATTGCGAATACGACAGCGATCTGCCCAATCAGCAACTTCGTGGGTGTCAATGGCTTGCTCCGCTCTTCTGGCCAGACGGACCAAACATCGCGCCGAGCGATGAGAATTCGAACGGCCGCTATGTGCGACTAGGTGCGATGACAAGGTTGATAGCCATTGTTCAGCTGCGAACAGCGAAAATCCGCCGCGGCAACCGATCGGCGGTGCCAGGTACGCGGTTTGGTCGCAGAAGATGTTGGGGCTTCAGGCGCGGGCACATTGAAGATGTGCTGACAGACAAACCTTTGGAGCCGACGCGTTTGTGCGAGTAGCGAGCTGAAAGGCTCGGCGAGAAGTCGTCGTTCTCAATCGGGCGACGGGGGATACATCGGCGAAGACGGCATAAGGGAGGATGGGCCAGACCGAGCCGACGGCAAGGTCGTAGCCAAGGCCGTGGAGCGCATAGCGCCTGGCCGGGAGGCCGCCGCCAGTCAGGCTTACGCGGCGCGTCGTTGAGCCAGGTGAAGACCCGAACGGGCTCGACGAGGGTCCACGGCGGTCACAATGTTGTGGTGGTGATCGCAGTAGACGCGATCCGGCGAAGTTGGCCCAGCACAAAAACGATAACCGCCGGGTACTGACGGGTCTTCGCTCACCGGGAAGCGGCACTGACAGAGGCCTAGCTGAATGAGGGGGACGTCTCTCGAAGTTGGTCTGATATTTTCAGGCATGATGGTTTCCTAGTTCGTAGCAATTACCAGCTGACGGCCGCAGCGCGACCCGTCGGGACGAGCTTCTCTCGTTTTGGAGGGCTATGGGTCACCATATGGTGTTGGTAGCACCATCAATGAAGCCCTACGCCCTGCTTCTGAAGCCAATAGTTTGCGACTTAAGGCCACACGCGCGAACGCATTAGCAATCTACCATCGTGTCCCCGAGGCACTCGCCCGCCGCGGTTTGCCGGCGGCGGGGTGGCACTGGCTTGTGGGGCCCTAGGCCCACTCGCGGCGCTCGCACTCGATCTCGGTGCGGGTTTCCCGTGTCTCATCGCCCTGTCAGCGCCTTGCAAATGAGCGAAACCAAGCTGTCGCGCGCTCGCTCGTGGAGTGCGCCTTTCGGCCGCCATGCAAGGAAATCATCAACGCTCATCCAATCAGCCGGGTTTGTGTCGGCGTCTGGCTGGCTGAATTCCACATACAGATGCAGTTCGTCCGGCACGAAGACGACCCTCCATAATCCTTTGATGTCATTGGCAAGGTTGTAGGCGAGGACGGTCATGGCGGGGCACTCCTTTCGCCGTGGAGCGTGCCTATCTCACGGGAAAATTCCATCACCAGAAGTTAGTATTGACGCTCGCGCATTCTCAGAAATCCAACGTCCGCGTGATGCCGAAAGGTGCAGCCAGCTTTTTGTGTATTTCGATTGGGAACACGGGACCGCCGCGAAAGTTCGGTGCACGCAGCGAATCCTCCCCCTCCAGGTATTGCTGCAGATCGGTATCCCGATCGGCCCGCGCTCCCCGCAAGGGCGCGGGCCTCGGCCTGTGGTGCTCATGCCATCTACTTCGATCCGCAAGATGGAATATGATCTGGATAGAAGGACCCTCTCGGTGTGGTTCGTCGCCAGCGGTAAACGGTACGAGTTTGAGGGGGTACCGCCGGAAACCTTTGCCGCGTTCCGGGCCGCGTTCGCCAAGGGCCGCTATTTCAACGACCACATCCGCAACAATTTCCGCTACCGTCTGGTTGCGAGCGATAGCGACCCGGGATGACCTGACCTGGCGGCGGCTCAATCGTCCTGTCGCTCCAACCGGCGGTTGGTGGACGCGTTGCCGCTGTTGCGCTTAGGGTTGGTTACGGTCCGCGCTCACTTGGCAAGCCCAACCCCCCCCGCATCCCCCCGCCTGGTGCAAAGCGTTTGATCGGTCCCGCCGTTCTGGCAGTGCGGCGGGACTTTTTGCGGTCCAGGTGGAGCATCGGCGCGCGGGGAAGGCGCGGTGCACGCAGCACCCTTTTCTCATCCAACGTACGTCGCTGGCGCTGAAGGGTCTCAACGTCGGTTTGCCGCCGGAGCTCAACTAGTGGACTATTGCTCGACCGGAAGCGGCTGGTGCTGCGGCTCAGCGTGGTGGAACACCTGTCCAAGATGGCGCGCGTCGAACGTTTGGCCGCACACTGGGCAGTAGACCAAGTGCTTCGACTCGTCCTCTACCGGCCCGTCATGCGGCCTGCCCTCATAGCCCGTCGCGATGTTGTCGGTTCTAATCCGGGGCAACGACAAGTGCCTTTCGTCGGTTTGGCGGCCGATATTTCTACTGGACCTTGTCACGGTCGACCGTGACCAGCGGCCCGAGGTCGATCGTCACGGTGTCCTCGTCGATGCGCGTGACCTCGCCTTTCAGGTCGATTTGCTGGCCTCGGTTCACCTTGGTGTGGTCGATGATGGAATGTGGGAAGTCGTAACCTGGGATAGAGACCCTTACGCGGTCCTCTGTTACCCGCGTCAGAACCCTGGCCGTAATCGCCACCTGGTCACCAATGCCTATTCCCCGAGCCATGCCATGGATTCTGGTGCGGGCAGTGTCTTCTTCAAGAGGCTTTTAATATACGCCAGCCATCCTAAGGCTGACCTACGACCAGAGTTACAAAAGTTGAACTTGATCGGGGAACACTCTTTCTGTCTGCCTGTTCAATTTGCCAGGCGCATTCCGCGCATTCAGACAGGAGAAAGAAGATGAAACGCATCCTTTTGGCTTCGGCCGTGCTGGCGGTGTCGGCCGGGCTTTCCTTTGCCCAGACGACCAGCGGAACTTCGAGCGGAACCTCGACCAGCGGAACCTCGACCACGACAACCATGCCCAGCACGACCGATCAGGGCACCGGCACGACGAGCAGCGGCACCAACATGTCCGGCGATCAGGGCACCGACACGACCACCACCAGCGGCACCACAAATCCGAACTCGGCCAGAGACTGCGCGCCCGGCCAGCAGACTGGCGGCGCTCAGCAGGCGGCGCCAGGTCAGCAGGACACGGCAGCCAAGACCGCCGCGCCGGGCCAGGTGAAAAAGACCGACGAAGGTTGCTGATTGGCACATCGGCTCGGGTTTGGAATCACCAAGGTGTGGCTGGCTGGTCTCCCCCGACCACCGGCTAAAATCAACTCGGCTGGCGAGCAAGTTGCCGCCAGCCGAGCATCAGTCTAGTAACCTTTGCGCTTGCTTGTGCTTTCAGTGGGGCACGCCTCGCTTCTGTTTGCTTTCGGTCAGATAGCGTCGCTGGCGTCTTCGGACTACCGGTGAAGCAAGTCCGATGTGCGCCTATCGCGACCCCGCTTCACCTGCCGTCCAGCCGTTCGCGCATTCGCGATCGTCGCTCTCGGCAACAGGCGGCGCGCGCGGCCAGGACGTGTCGCATGTGCGCGCTGTCGAAGGAGGCGCCCAGCAACATTGCGCGTGAAGGCAACGCGGGCATCCGATCGATCGTTAACCTTTCTCTGCAATGAGCGCCTTGTTGCCGGCGATCGGCCTTCGGCTCTTACGCATTATGGAGATCACATGTTGGTCCCGGCACCCGATGCCGGCAACAGGTCTGCTTCGGAGCGTCGTGACAGAACTGGGCGACATGGTTGCGGTGGAGTAGGCGCCGTCGCCCTGGATGAACAACAACTGTCGCATGCGGTGCATACATTGTCGAAGCTTTCGGTCGGCCGCGGCCGCATCGACGACGACCACAACGGCATCAAGTCGCTGCTGAAAGCCCGGAAGGTATCGTCAAGACATAGCGTGCCGGCGAAGATCCGCCCTCGCGACAGGGATTCGTCGGGCCGATCGGTCGGCAACGCGACCGGCCAGATGAGCGAGAGCTTACCCTCGGTGCTGGTCTCGACCCGGCTCGTATAGGCCTGAAGGGACATCTCCAAACGCTCATCGACGGTCGTCGATCACTGCCGACTACGAGTCGAGGTCGTATGGCTCGTGGCCTAGCTCGTTGTGATGAAGCGCCTCTGCCATACACCTGATGTCGAACGCTTGGCCGCACGCCGGGCAGAGGACGAAATACTCCTCCTCCCGAAGTGGCGATGCATCGTGGTCTTGGGGGATGACGATGTCATTGTATTCGCCGGGCATTGGTCCTCCGGCAACGCCGCCCGCCATGCTGGAACGCCTGCCGGCAGGATTTGTTTCAAAGTTACTGCGCTTAAGAAGAGGGCCGGAACGGGTGAAGCACAATGTCGGTAAGCGCAAGGCGACGGCGCCCGAAACTCATCACGTGAGCTGAACGACTGCTTTTGCCAACTCGATGCTCGAAACCTGCCGATCTGCTTAGGCCGGTTCCGGACATTCGTGACCGGCCTCATAAGTCATAAGAAGCGCCCACCACCTACGGGACTCAAGCCGACATTCCCCGAGCCTTTCGCCAGGCACGGACTCTTTGCCAACCGCACATTTGAAGCCTATGCTTCCCACATCGGCCGCCAGCGCGTCGGACGCAGCCGACAGTAAGAGGTACGTGCTCTTGCCCGCATGGGAGAGAGAGCCATGCCCCAATCCCTTCTTCGCAACCATGTATTGAAAACCCTCTCCTCGGAGGATTTCGCGCTTTTGAGGCCGTCACTGCATCACGTCGAACTCAACATCAAAGACCAGCTGGAAGTCTCTTATCAGCCGATCGAGCGTGTGTATTTTCCAGAGATGGGCATCGCGTCGGTGGTCGCTACGATGACCGGAGGGCGGCAAAGCGAGGTCGGCATCGTCGGCCACGACGGCATGACAGGAGTTGCCGTTATTCTCGGCCAGGACAAGTCGCCCAATGAAACCTATATCCAAGTCGCAGGTAATGGCTGGATCCTCCCGGTTGAAGCTCTTCGCTCTGCGATTGCAGAGAGCCAATCCCTTCGCGAGTCACTGCTTCGCTATGCCCACGCCTTCCTCATCCAGTCGTCCCGGACGGCACTGGTCAACGGCCACTCCAAAATCGAGGAGCGGCTGGCCCGCTGGTTGCTGATGGTCCAAGACCGCGTCGAAGGAAACAAGATTTACCTGACGCATGAGTTTCTGGCGACCATGCTTGGCGCTCGGCGCCCGGGCGTTACCACCGCCCTCCAAATGCTTGAGTATCGGGGGCTGGTTCACGCCAGGCGCGGCGAGATCACAATTGTCGACCGCGTTGGAATGATACAACTCACACATGGTGCCTACGGCGACGAGGAGCAAAGTCACTTCGGCCTCGCCTCCGCCTAATTGTCCTAAATCAGACAAACCCTTGCAAGCTACCGAATTCGTGCCGTAAATCGTGTGGGTCAGGGTTCAGGGAGGAATTCTCGATGACCACCACTTTTGACACAGTCACGGTTGAAAGAGCCGCCGAAGCCTATGTTCTCTCCAGAGGCAAGGCCCACTTCCTTTCGATAGCACAGGCAATCCGCGCCATCCGAACACTCATGCCCGCATGCAGGGCCACCGACCGCGAGCTGGAGGAGCTCTTGGCGGCAGCATCCATTATTCACGGTGTGCCAGTCGCGTTCGACTTAAAAACAGCCGTGGCCGCAGAACCACGGCTCCATTCATAGGGCCGGTGATGCATGCGCTCGCGCAGAGGCCTACCTTATCGGACGTTCGCCAAGCGATTGTCCGCCACCTGATCGACAACATCGGCAGCCCGAGCATTTCGATATCCGAGGTTAGCCACACCGTGAGGAGAATGCTTCCCTTTTGCGAACTCACGGACTGGCAACTTGGCGATCTCATTGCGCGAAGCGCGATCGATGCGGGATTCGCGATTGAATCCGACGGGGTGGGTCCCGAAAACGCATGTCGAGACTCAATAGCGGAACAGCCGCTTTAGCCATGTGGCTCCCAATCACGGGCGGTCAGGTTGTGGCCCAGTACAGCCGCCAGGCGGCAACGCGCCTGATATCGCACTTCGAGATCAACTCGGCCGCTTCCTGTTAGCCGGAGTTGCAAGCGGCCCCGCTAACAATCGTGGTTGCGCCTTTAGGGCATCATGGTTCAGAACGCTGGCGATTAGCACTCATGTTGGCTTTGCGATCGGCTCATCGCTGCCGACAATCGGTGACCTATATAAAGGGGCATGTCCCCGCGCCGAAAAATCATTGCAACAGCGATTCTGATTGGAGAGTGGCCTTTAACCCCGGCTGCAACGCTTGGATCATCCGTCAGGGCGAGGGGTATTCTTCTCGAAATACGCGCCCGCCTTCCAACGGAGTTCAGGAAACTGCTCCATATCGAGTCGCGCGTGCTTACCCTGCGCCTCTCGGAGGGCGCCGAGAATGATGTGCAGGTGGTATTCGGGATCGTATCCAAAGCACTGCAGAATATCGAAGACCTGCCCGTAATCCCCCGTGAAATCGAGGACATTCTGACGATCTCGACGGCCGAACGGCACCGCTGGCTGAAAGATGGTCGCTTGCAGAGCGCCGGGACGAAAACGGTGAAACTCCGCGGGCGGGCAAGGAACATCACCTTTCACGTGTTCGACCCGCAGCACGTGGAGGATGTGCTTGACCGCGACCTGGTTACGGTCCGGGAGCTTCCGTTCTACAGGCAGATTTAGCAGCTTGCGACGGTAATTGCGGATTACCTCTGAGTATTGAAAATGGCTCAGGACGTCGCGCCTCTGTCGAAATGCCACAATGCCTGAAGTTGGCTGACAGCTACTCGCGACCGTCGAAGCCACGTGTAGAGGCCCATGGCAGTTGCTGCCTCGACGATTGCCTCGGTTAGTTCTTCGTCGGAGGCCACCAAATAAGGCGCAGTCTCGCGAGCTTCGCGTAGTGCCGCTTTGATCGAGACCGTATCGCGACGGTCCGCCCTGTTGAGGAGTACAGTAATTGCTTGTTCTAGAAACGGACCGACCCTTCGCGCGACGCTCATCCAGCCCTCCCCAGGGACACGCCGAAGGGTACTCTACTCCCTACCTGAGCGGCATCAAGGCCATGTACGAATTGTACAAATTGGTACGGCGCTGGGCCGCGACAGTCAGGAATGTTTGTAGAATTTCTGTGGTGGGGATCGGACACCGGCTCGCGAAGACCCTCATGCTCCTCCTCGATTCTATTGACGCGCCTCGAGCCGCCTTTCTCCCACAATCCCAGGTCGGTCTGTCCTGACGTACACCGCAGGCGAGAACCAATGGGTTGCCATGAGGCTATTCGCGAAGATCGAACCCGACGAACAGGCCAAAGGCTGGGGCAACATTGACAATAAACTCCACCAGCTCGCAGTCAGTTTCCGCCAGATGTGGCCCGTCTCGGCGCACCGCTGCGATAGTCTCTTTGACGGAGATGATTTGGCCGCGACGGGCTTGTAGGATCAGCTCGTGAACAAGGTGTTTGGCAATCACTTTATCGGGTCGGCAGTTCGTCCAAACGTTCATACAAGGCCTCCCACCTCAGCGAGAACCCAAGGGAACATTCATGATCCTCTGTCGGGAAAAATCAAGAAGAATGTTTGATAGCTTCTGAGTGGGAATCAGGGGGACAAGCCACGAAGCGAGCCTCTATACTCTTTGACCTGACGCTCAGCCAGCCGGCTAGGGACCTTCTTCCGTCGGCCCCTGTTTGGCCCGATCAATAGCCGCAAGTAATGACTGAAGGGTTGGCGGCAGTTCTGGTTCGACCCCCAGATTTAAGAACGTTTGTACGTGATGACGATAGCCTTCGGAACGGATCAGTTTCCGAAACGCTTCGGAGACAGACTGATGGTCTGCTTTGTTGCTCGTTGTCATGTTCGGGAAGTCCGTCCCAATGAGCCGCAACTCGCCCGCAACGAATGGGTTCCATCAGGAGGTCGGAATATTTGGCTGAATTTTCTGAGCGGGAGATCGGATAACTGGCTCGCGCGAAGACCCACCGTGCCACCTTCGTTTGCCGCAGCATTAATCCTCGCTCCTTGAACTGAAGATTTGTGTCGGTTTGGCTTCGGTGTTGCACATCGTGAATGCTGCAATGCTTCTGTCCATTGTTCGCTCACGCTGTGATACCACAAGGCAGGCTCTTGCGGCAGGGTGCCGCAAGGTCGCGACGAATGAAGCGCTGGCCCAGTTCAACCCGCGCGACGTCCTTCAAAGCTGAGAGGGATCGATCTTCACCAAGCGGTCTGCGGCCTCGACCGCAGTTCGTATCCTGCTGCACAGCGCGAGATTTTCGGCCAGCATTTCTTCAGTGCGTTGAAGCGCGAGCTCGGTCCGGTGGATGCTGCCTGGCATTGGCAACTTCCGATGTCAAAAGATCGGCCGCCATCCCGTGGCCGTGGGGTTCCGTAGCGTCCATAGGTTTCTAATATGGGGGCCGATATCGTTCCGTGATGTCGGGCGAAACGGCGGGCCGCAGAAAAGCGCGATGGGCCGCATGACCAATGCGCTCCCTGTCAAAACAGCGCCAGAAACAGCCGAACGGCTTCGGCCGCTCTACATCCCACGGGCAGAGGCGATCACGGTCCAGAGGGCCATTGGTCTGTTCAGACACGACTACAACGTTAGCGAAGACACACTCAGGCGGCAGGTGATCAAGCACCGTCTTCACAACCAGAGAATGCCCGGTGCTCCGTCGAGAATAAGCGCTCCCGGTTTGGTTATGGCGCTCGCCGGCGATGACGACGCGGTTGAGGCAGGACGATCGCGAGCACCCGGACCTAACTCGGTATTTCAAGCGGCTCGGCATCCCGCGACCCTGACTTGCTATCAAAAGTTATGGTCGCGGCGACTGTCTAAAGTAGACATTAAGTAGATGTCGCGGCCCGACAGAGCCCCACACAAGAGCGAACCGTTGCTGCCTTGCGCATCGCCCTCTAGGCCGCCGGCGTCGAGTTCATCCCGCAGAACGGCAGCCGCGCCGGCGTGAGGCTCCGCAAACCTTAGGCCTTAGACTCGTTACTGCGCAGCCACACACCTGCTTTTCGCCATCGGACGAAGCGGTTGCAACAGGTGGTGCGCGGCCCATAGCGCTGAGGCAGGTCGCGCCATGGAGCACCGGAGCGCAGCACCCAGAAGATGCCGTTCAGCACGCGCCGATCATCAACACGCGGCACACCTCGTGGCTTGTTGGGTAGACGCTTTATTCCATTGCTGACCATTGTCCAAAAGCGCTGTTAACCAAATTTTCTCACCCGCCAATGCTTATTCGCGCGACTGAAGGGGTGAGGTGATCGATGTGTGATTCAAAGATAAGCGCGTTTCCGCTGCATCGGCGGCGGAAGTTGGTCGAAGGCATCGCCCGGGTCCTGGAATCCAAGAACGGGGAGGACGCGAACGCCTTCTGGCGCAACACCGCCAAGGCAATTCTCGTTCAACTGTCCGAATCAGGAATTGCACCCGGGGTCGCCGAACAGGAAGTTGGAACGCTTCTTCATGCTGTCTTGGGCGATATCGCCACCCGCAGTGCTGCGAAACTTGCACAATAGCATCGGCTCACGATGAGGGATTGCCGCATAGAGACGCCCCGGGGCTCCACAAGCGTAGCACCACTGCATCCGTCAAACGCAGGTTTCTCACTGCGGATGAAAAGATAGCCGCGTTCGTCGAAATCATGCGCGCGAATGTGCTCTCGGGCGAGATACGGTTCCGCCTCGCCTGTCCGGCGTTCATCGACCAAATCGAGGTAGGCGATGCGGAAACCCGCATTCATGGAAGGCCGACGGACCTTTTCCACGAGCTGAACCCGCAAAACCAATGAGCCGCCGTTGAGTTCCACACTGCCATTTATGCGACTTTCGAAGCACAAAAGGCGAACATTCAGAGTGCGTTGTCAATAGCCCTGCCAATTCCGCAGTTCTGGCAAGCATTAGCAATGGCTGGAACGGGGCCGTGAGCTGACAGCCCGCTTTAAGGCGAATTTATCTGAAAGCAGCCGAGTAATGTTCTCGCGGGCATCGATTGAGCTGCGTAGAATAGTCGTCCGTACCTATCCGTTCTTCCGGATAGACTGCGCCATCAAGCCGATATAAATACCAGATCGGACGCAGCGCACGGTGCGCGTCCACTTTATGGATTTAGTAACTAAGCAATGTCACTTTGCTGCGTGGGACACGGCGAAGATATTGATAAATTATTAACGGTCGCCAACTTCATTAGGCGATGGGCAAATCTCGACGGAGGTCAAGAGAGAGCAAATTATTCTCTTTTCTTGGCAGAGCTTTGTGATGTGATTGGAGTCAGGCGACCTGATCCTGCGCTAGCCGCCCATGACTTCAACGACTACGTGTTCGAACGGCGCGTTGAAAGAAAACGTCCGGATGGGACGACCGAAGCTGGGCGCATCGATCTCTACAAGCGAGGGTGCTTTATCCTAGAGGCAAAGCAGAGCCGCCTCCGTGGTGGCAAGAAAGCGGTGCCAGAAGGCCAGGTAGACCTATTCGTGACGGCGGAGGGTGGACCCGCCGGCACGGCATTGCCTGGTCTCGATCACGTTATGGTCCAGGCCCGCCGGCAGGCCGAGCGATATGCAGCATCGTTGCCCTCCGACCATCCGTATCCGCCCTTCATCATAGCCTGCGACGTGGGGCGAGCTGTCGAGCTCTACGCCGATTTTTCCGGTCACGGACGCCACTACGCCCAGTTTCCAGATGCGCGGCAGTTTCGCATCGAACTTAGTCAGCTGGCCAGTTCGGGTACCCGAGAACTGTTGCGTACGGTATGGGAACAACCTCAATCCCTTGATCCAGCACAGAAGACTGCCAAGGTTACCAGAGAGATTGCCGGGCAGCTGGCAGAAATCTCGAAGGCCCTCGAAGGGCGAGGCTTCGAGGCCGGCAGCGTAGCAGTTTTCCTCATGCGGTGCCTCTTCACGATGTTCGTCGAGGACGTGGGGCTGCTCCGCAAGAAGGGTTTCACGGAGCTTCTGACGAAGTGTCTCGACGACCCGACGCGGTTTACCTTCGAAATCGACGACCTCTGGCGGCATATGGATCGCGGCGACTACTCGCCCGGCATCGGCGAGAGACTGCTTCGGTTCAATGGCAAACTCTTCAAGAATGCCGCGTCACTCCCGCTGACTAAGGACGAAATACGCCTTCTCCGCGATGCCTCGGATGCCGATTGGCGCGATCTGGAGCCTGCAATATTCGGCACTCTTTTCGAACAGGCACTGGACCCGATCGAGCGCAGACGTCTCGGTGCACACTACACGCCCCGTGCCTATGTCGAACGGGTGGTGGATGCCACGATCGTCGAACCCCTCACCAAAGACTGGATCGGCCATCAATCGGCGGCCGAGCGTGCGATTCGCAATGGCTCAAAGGCGGCCGCCATTCACGAGGTTGAAGACTTCCTCAGGCACCTAGCGTCCGTACGGGTACTCGATCCGGCATGTGGCACGGGGAATTTCCTGTACGTTGCCCTCCGCCGGATGAAGCAGTTGGAAGGCGAAGCGCTCAAGCAATTGCAGGACATCGGCGGCGACGAAGCGGTCGCACACGTCGCTAACATCTCGGTGAAGCCGGAGCAGTTCTTCGGCATGGAAATCAACAGGCGGGCGGTTGAGATTGCCGAGTTGGTGCTCTGGATCGGATACATCCAGTGGCACATGCGGACTCGGTCGACCGTGCCTTCAGAACCGGTGTTGGGCAGCAGCGACCATGTTCACGCGAAGGATGCGCTGCTCACCTGGTCGGGCTATCCCCATCCGCATCTCAAGCGCGATGCGCTCGGCAAGCCCGTGTCCGACGGCCAAGGCAACGAAACCTACTTCTATCCGAACGCGATCTGCGCCGACTGGCCGGAGGCCGACTTCATTGTCGGCAACCCCCCGTTCATTGGCGGGAAGGATATTCGCGCGCGACTGGGCGCGGGCTACGCCGAAGCCTTGTGGAGCGCCAACCCGCAGATGAATCCTGCAGCGGATTTCGTGATGTACTGGTGGGATAGGTCAGCCGATCTGCTTGTAAGGAAGGAAACCCGGCTGCGCCGCTTCGGTTTCGTTACCACGAACTCGATAACGCAGAAATTCCAGCGGCGAGTCCTTGAGAGACATCTGGCGGGCCCCTGGCCAGTTTCCCTCGTGTTCGCCATTCCGGACCATCCATGGACTAAGGCGTCAAAAGAAGCCGCTGCGGTCAGGATTGCCATGACCGTTGCTGAAGCTGGCGAACGGGATGGGGTTGTGCGCATCGTGACGAGAGAGGCAGACCTTGATACCGATGAGCCCAAGATCGAGTTCGCTGAACGTGAAGGGAAGATCAATCCCGATCTCACGATTGGCGTAGATGTCACCAAATCGAAGGCACTATTGGCTAACGACGCGATCTGCTCACCGGGCGTGAAGCTGCACGGAAATGGCTTCATCATCACGCGTGAAAGGGCCATTGAGCTCGGCCTTGGAAAGCGGCCGGGCCTCGATCGGCTCATCCGCGAATACCGCAATGGCAAGGATCTGACATCACGGCCGCGTGGTGTGATGGTTATCGACCTGTTCGGCACCGCCGCTGATGAGGTCCGACGAGAATTCCCCGAGGTCTATCAACACTTGCTGGATACGGTGAAGCCGGAGCGAGACCGAAACAATCGGCCCTCATATCGAGAGAAATGGTGGTGGTTCGGTGAGCCACGAAGGGAACTCCGGCCAGCATTGGACGGCTTGTCCCGCTACATCGCCACCGTCGAAACCATGAAGCACCGCATCTTCCAGTTCATGGAGGCCGAGGTGCTTCCAGACAACATGCTGGTCGCGATTGCATCGGATGATTCCTTCCATCTCGGCGTGCTGTCTTCGAAGGTGCATGTGGCTTGGGCTTTGCGCACCGGAGGCCGCCAGGGCGTTGGCAACGATCCAAGGTATTCGAAGTCCTTGTGTTTTGATCCCTTCCCGCATCCCGATGCAGGTGCGTCGGCTCGTGCTGAAATAAGTGCCATCGCCGAAGAACTCGATGACACGCGCAAGCGGGTCCTCGCCGAGCATTCCGACCTGTCCCTGACGGCGCTCTACAATGTTCTCGAAGCCGTCCGAAAGGGCAGCGCAGTCTCGCGCAAGGATCAGGACATCCGAAGCCGTGGCCGTATTGTGATCCTGCGAGAGCTTCATGATCGGCTGGACGCCGCCGTCTTGAAATCCTACGGGTGGCACGCGGATGTTAACGTCGAGCAAACCCTTGACGGCCTTGTCAGGTTGAACGAAGTCCGGGCCGCCGAAGAGCGCCGGGGCTTCATCAAATGGCTGCGCCCCGAGTATCAGATCGACAAAATCGGTCCGCTGGCCCATCGCGGCGACCGCGTCCAGGCGATCTTGGCGACCAAAGTCAGGGCGAAGAAAACCCCGTTCCCGGCCGCGCGACTGGACCAGGCGCGGGTTGTCCTCGATCTCATGACGCGTGCGAAAGCGCCCCTGTCGGCAGAAGAAATCGCGGTCGCGTTCACGTCACCGGACGAGACCGTCGCCGATGTACGCGACGTGCTTCAATCCTTGGTCCGGCTTGGCCAAGCGGAAAGCTACGATAAAGGAAGAAGCTTTTTCCGAGCGGCCTAAGGCTTGCTTCTCGAAAACACTTGCCGCCAAGCCAAATCGCATTGCCTGGTGAGGGCAGGAAGCGGACTGGCCACTTCCACAACCAATTTGGCGAAATCGCCATCGACGGGTCCTGAGCATCGTCATTTCCCCGCTTTGCCTTAGCCGTCGCGACTCAGGTTGTTTTGAGGATGGATGAGCGCTTTGCTCCAGACTGTCACATTGTTTCCGGTCTGAGGATTTCCAAATGTCGGGCCACGTTGGAAACCGGCCTTCGCGAACATGCCCTCGCTTGGGCCGTTTCCAGTTCGCACCGTGCATTGAAGTAAACGCGCCCCATCTTTACGCGCGCGTTGCTCTGCCGCCTCTATCAATCGTGCGCCTCGTCCCTGGCGAACAAAATGTGTGGTCACGTGGGAAATTTCGGCCTGATACCACTGCACGCGCTTGAGTTGAGCACAGCACACGACGCGACCGTCTTCCGAGAGGTCGACTACATACTCGTTCGCATGATCAAGAACACGCTGGGCGTCGTACTTTATCGCAAGCTGGTTCTGCGCATTGAGCAGCTCGGCAATCTGGGAAGCGTGTGTCCGCTCCATCGCTATAGGCCTGCCTTCCAATGTTCGTAGATTGTCTTGCGGCGGGCAAACGCCTCGGGGCCGCCTTCCATGATCCTGATGATTAGCTTCTGGGTGTCGGCGGCGTCGATGCTGGCAGAGGAAACGGCAATCCTGTCATCGGATGCGCTGAATGCGGAGACAGACTCCGAGTCTCCCAGTACCGGAAAATTTGCGTTGTGGGTCGCGAAGATGAACTGCCTGTTGGATTTGATCTTGCGGATGCGCTTCACAACTTCTTCGTAAACCGTTTGGCTGTCGAGGTCGTCTTCAGGCTGGTCGACCAGAACGAGGTCGTGTTCCTGCTGGCTCAGCAAAAAGAGCATCATCGCGGAAGCACGCTGACCGAGGGAATGCGAACGTAGAGGGCGTCCGTGATAGTTGATTTCGTAAGTGTTGGGCACCTGGAAGGTCAGGAGCGTGGGCAGCGCTCTCAGGAAGTATTCACGAAAAGCATCTGCACGTCCTTTCGCCAAGGCTGCTGCCTCGTCGAGGTTGGCGTAGATAGCCGCGAAATCCACGTACTTTCCACAGATGGCTTCGATGCTTTCGCTTCGTACACTGCTACCCTTGAGGGCGGCCTCTAGCCGGATCGTGAAGGCTTTCTTGTCGCCCTTGAACGTCGGGGTGATCTTTAGCTCAGATTGGACATTATTGATCTTGTCGAGGGCGGCGGCCGTCACCCGATACTCTTCGAGCCACTTTTCGTTGAGCGCACTGCTCGTGTTGGCGGCGAGTTCTCTACGGTCCGCAGCCTTAGAAGTTGCGGTCACGAGCTCAGCGATCTTCCCTTCGATCAGCGTTTTTCGGTCAGTGTTCTTGAGATAGTCATCGGGCTGAAGCGCGGTAACACCTTTGTCGGCGAGCGCTTCGAGAAGCTCGCGCTCCACGGAGGCAAATTCTTCCTTGAGACCACTGATCGTGCCGTTCAGAGCGGCGTGCTTTTCGCCAAGCTTGTCGCGGACGGTGTCGATGGCTGTTTGAACTGCCTTGATCGAGGCTACAGAAGCTTTCAGTTCGGCGAGAGCTACCGCGTAGTCGGCGAAGAAAGCGGCGTTGTACTTTGAGCTCGGGACAGCGAGAGCATCGAGCAGCTCGATGCCTTCGTCGGCTAAATCACCGACGACTTCACTCCAACTTTCCGCCTTCTGACCGACCGATGTCACGAACGAGGCGTCTTGATTATAGGCAAGCTGCTTTTCCAGCTTGTCCTTCACGCCATGCTTGTCAAACTGTTCGATCTGGTATTCGAGAGCAGCAAGCTCCTGGCGAAAACCGGTAAGTTTTTCGGTGTCGGTTTGGATCGCCTGCAGTAGCGTAACCGCTGACTTAAGCTCACCAACCTTGGTCGCAATCGACTCACGGATAGGTCGCAGAGACTCACCGACTAGCTTCTCGACCAGGTCCTTTCCAAAATCCTGGCCTGCAGCCGAGAGGTCTTTTTGCCCGAAGTAGAGCGGGTTTCGGATCACACTTTGTCTGACGGCGACTCCTCTGCGTAGGACGCCGTTCAGATAGACTTCCGGGTCGTGTCCCAAGATCCTGCGAACCTCATATTTTGATCCGAGGTGATCAACCGCCTCGACGATAACGCGACCGCCACTCTTCAGTACGAACGGGACTAGGTCTTCTTTGTACTTTCGATCTTGGGGTCTATCGCCGAATGGAATGTCGAGCGCCCATCGAAGGCATTCGAGGGCGGATGACTTACCACTGCCTTGGATGCCAATCAGACAGTTGAGGTGCGGCGAGAGCGGAATGCGGACACCATCCAGCAGCCCGCCTTCAAAGCGTACAGCCTCTATATAGCCGTGTGTCAGTTTGAGTGCAGCTCCCGCTGCGCGGAACTCGAAATCGCGCAGAGCGAACTTCACGGCCTCGAAGGTGAGGTCACCGAGCTTAAGAAAGGTATGCTCGCCTTTGCCAATCTGCTCGATGCTCTTCGGGTCGCTACCTTCGACTTCCGCCGGGTACTGCGGCCACCATTGTTTGACCTTCGTCCGGCCGACGCGATCCGGCACATCGTGCGTGCGGACCTTCTGGAAGCCGAGGCAGTATTTCTGCACGAGCGGATTGGCGGCCAGCTCCTGCATGCGCCCGCCTTTGACTTCGTTCCAGAGCCCGCTGGATGCCTCAACATGAGCGAAGACAACGAGGAAATCGCGGTTGAACTGCTCAAGGGTCTTTAGAGTTGAAACGATGTCTTCGTTCGAGCGGGCATTCTCGTTTTCGTACTGCGCTGGCGTGCGGCCACTGAAGGTGTTTCCGAGAAACGCGTTGATGAAGTCGTGGCCTTTTTCGAGCCACTCGTCGGAAAACACAATGAGGGCATGGACACCATTTGCTCCGTCGTTGACAGAGAGTTCGACACCCGGGAGCAGGCCGATGCCTTCTTGCCTAGCAGCTCTTCTGAGAGCTCTGAATTCTTGGAGGTCGAACTTGTTGTGGTTGGTGATCACGCCAAGCCGAATGCCTGAGGCTTTCAGGCCAGCGATGTATGCGCTGACGAAATCGGTGTGTTGCCCATTGTAGACGAATTCCTTGTCGGCCTTGGTGTGCAGATGGAAGTCTACCCGGACCCAGGCGGAACCGTTGGGGAAGAATGTTTCGAAGCTATTTGCCTTCTGTTGATCGGGAAGCATTCGCACAAGTATCACACCCACAAGCGCCGCGCGATATGGATCGTTATTTTCACAACGCCAGCATGTTTGGCGCGCCTGCGGGAGACTGCCATGGCGTTATGAGAGTGTCTTCAGCCGACCGATAACTGGGCCAGATGCTCAGGTGCCTAGGAAGGTCTTCTTGATGGGCGACACGTGTATGCGGGCGAGCCAAGGCCTCAGGGAGGCCGGCCGTGCGCGCTTTGCGTTTCCCTCTCGACAAAGCCAATCTAAGATGGATGCGGATCCGCTGCCGAACGGGATCCTCGATGGTTGGACAGAAAATCGAGAAGCATCCGGGACTCGGCTCAAGACGGCCGGCCGGTTGTGAACGGCCTCCTTCGAGGCGTGCCATCTGCGCCATAACCAAGCATCGGCAGAGCCACTTTCTGGCGTCCGATTGTGGGAGAGGCCACGACTGCTTCTTCGGCTGATCTGAGGTACGCCGCTGAATGGCACGACTGGGCCCGAGTCCTGCGCTTGACTCCGATCAGCTTATAGGCGCGAAATCGAACTGGGGGATTTGGAATGAGGCGACCTTTTAGTTCATTGAGTATCGATCAGCTTGAGGCGATACTGGATAAGGCCTCCGCAAGTGGTGATACCAAAGCCATCAAAGCTGTAGTGGGTGAAGCCGGAGTTAGAACCACAGCTCGGGCCGGGAGGCTTCTGGTCCGAGCCAAATCCGCGTTGGATGTCAAGCAGGCGGACCTCTTCGACCGAAGCCCCCAGACTTCCAGGAAGCGGCCCACCATAGTGCAAAGGAAGGTAGCGGCGATTTCGGAGGCTCGCAAACCTACCGAGGAGCAGCAACAGGCAATTGACGCTTTCCTGTCCGGCGGCTCGCTGCGAATCAATGCCTATGCGGGCACAGGCAAGACCTCGGCGCTCCAGTTCCTTGCCCATAGGACTCGCAGCCGAGGCCAATACATAGCCTTCAACAAGGCGATTGTCGGAGACGCCCGTGAGAAGTTTCCTTCGACAGTAGATTGCTCGACGACTCACAGCCTAGCGCTGAAGTCGCTGCACTCTGACTACAAAAAAACAAAAGACAAGTTTGCTGGGAAGGTCAGCACGAAGCAGCTCGCAGAGATACTTGGATTCAAGAAGACCTGGCGGGTCGACCGTGATCATTCGCTGCAGGCGGTGTCTCAAGCCCATTTAGTCCAGCATACAGTTAGGCGGTTCGCCCACAGCGGCGACGAAGAAATTTCTGACGCACACGTGCCTCGTCATGGATCGCTGCTTACTGCCAGCGAAGATACTCTGAAGGCAGTGAACGATTTTGCGTGCAACAATGCCAAGCACGTATGGCAACGCATGTGCGACCCAAGGGACGCGATCCCGCTGGGTTTTGACGGTTTTCTTAAGCTCTGGGGACTATCTAAGCCACAGATTGCAGCCGACTACATCCTCCTCGATGAAGCGCAGGACACCAATCCTGTCGTGCTCGACGTGCTACGGCGGCAAAGCGCCCAGCTTGTCTACGTTGGTGACCGCTACCAGCAGATATACGAATGGCGTGGCGCGGTTAATGCGATGGAAGCAATCGAGACCGATGCCACCGTTAGCCTGACCCAGTCGTTCCGGTTCGGCCCCGAGATCGCCAGCGAAGCGTCTCGCATCCTGCGGCGGCTTGGTGAGAGCGTACCGCTGATCGGCAATCCTGCCATGCGGAGTCGGGTCGGCACCTGCAATCCCGACGCCATTCTTGCGAGGACCAATGCGAACGTCATGACGGCGCTGATCCAGTGCCTAGACGTGGGTCGCAAGCCGCATCTCGTTGGCGACAACAAAGACCTCAAGGAGCTGCTGTGGGGAGTGCGGGACTTGAAGGACGGGCGTCCAACCGACGTGGCCGACTTTTTCGGTTTCACCAGTTGGGAGTCCGTGGTCGACTTCGCCAAAACCACCGAGGGGGAGCACCTGACGATGTTCGTCAATCTGGTGCAGAGCAAGGGCGAGAAACGCCTCCTGTGGGCAATCAACCAATCCGTCAGCGAGGAGGAGGCCGAGATCGTCATCTCGACAGCACACAAGGCCAAGGGGCGGGAATGGAAAAATGTTCGACTGATGGACGACTTCATGAAGATCCGCGAAGCACGCGCTCCTGCGGAAAAGGCCAAACAAGAGCGGGAGGACGCAGCGGAACTAAGGCTGTTCTACGTCGCCGTTACACGCGCCAAGGAGGCGATCGAGATACCCATTATGGGTGGCAAAGGTGAGCCACCGCGAGCGGCGGCAATCTCATCAAGGCCCGCGGCGCAAGCGTTGGCCAAGACTGTCGCGCAACCGGTCGATTGGCAAGAGCCCGTTAAGCAAAGTAGTCAGGTCCAATCGCGCCATATCACACAAAAACCAGCGAAGCGTGGTTTCTTCTCCCGTCTATTTGGTAGGTAAGGTGCGAGCCAGACGGGATCCGCCCGAGGCTTGAGAGCCAACATGCCAATCCGCCTGATGGGGCTGCCTACCCATCAGCGACCGACTTGCCGCGCGTAAAGACCAGGTCGGCGAGCCTATGGCGGCTTTCAGTCAGTGACGAAAAGCCACGATGTTCCGGCTTCCGTTGCCTCGGCTAGATCCAAGGCATCTTCTACATCGACACCGAGATACCGCACTGTGTTCTCGATCTTGGTGTGGTCGAGCAGGATCTGAACTGCAAGGAGATTGACCGTAACCTTGTAGATGAATGATGAATGAAGCCTTCGTTTGCCGAAGCGCAGGTGATTGGCTTCTAAGATTTCCGGCGGGAATACGCGTTACGTCCTGACGGTCGTTCATACTTTGGATCGGATTCTGATGTGGAACTGCTGTCCATCCTTGAAAGGATCGCGGATGACTGCGCCATCAAAATTTTCAGTTCTTTGATGTCTCGCTGGTACTCCGCTCGCGAGTTCAATGAGGGGGCACCGACCCTGGCAATGCTTTGCCTGGTCGAAACCCCGGGGTAGATCTCGACCGAAATCGAACCGGTCTGCCCTCGTGGCAGTTGGTCAACATCCGCTCCCATGCCTGCAAGCTCAAGGACCGAGATGTCGTCGGTAGGAGGGCTATAAAGGCCTGGCCGTGCGCACAAATCCCGAGCCATGCGTCTGCCCATACAATTGAACTCAGTCATGATATCGCTGCTTGCCTGCAGACCCGACCACACCGCGAACCAAAGAGGTGCCATCCGCAGGCTTAATCCGGTCGACAGCGCTGCGGGAATGAATCGAAAGGAACCACCGCCAAGAAGGCTCAGAAGGCACCCTGCGGCGCAGTCTCTCAACTGCCCTCCGGTGCCCGTGGAATTGCTCAGCAGCGAGATTGCTTCCTGGATCGCCCGAGCACGCCCTTCCCGGGTTCCGCGGAAACGGGAAAGGTCACCCCTCAATTCGGGAAGTGAAGAGAGTAGGTCTTCCAAAACTGAATCATCGACCCGGCCACTCTCGATTACCTGCCGCATCGATCTGATCATCACCGATTCACTGTCGGGACGGTCGGAGGGACCACCGCCATGCACTGCCAGCCGAATCACTTGCCAAAAGCTTCCGAGTTCATCGATATCGAGAGGTAGCTGCTCGCCGCCAAGCGTTGATCGCAGGGATTGCCACGCCCGGCCAATGGCCAGAACATCAGCTTGGGGACCGAGTGCGAGTCCCTGAAATGCCGCTGCGGAGTAGGTGGCGCCCGCCGCAGCAAGAGTGATGGGCCGCCCGGTTTCATTTGACCTCGGCGATCTAAGATAGAGCGCCGCCTCGAGGATCGCCGTTCCTACAAGCTTTTCGACCACTGATGTTGTGCTACCCACGGTCAGGCTAGGCTCTTCGGCCAGCAGATCGAGCTGGTCCGTCGTCACAACCCGGAAGAATGCAGTGAAGGGAGCGTAGTCGCTGACGTAGGTCGAAACGAAGGCAAAGAAATCGCGCGCCTTTCGCTCATCCACCACAACCACGGCACGCTCGTCGGGATCATTCCTTTGCGGGTCTGGAACAGCGATAGCGCAGAACTTGGATGAAAGCTGCTTGCGGACAGCGGCCACGCCGAGGTTGCTGGGCTTCAGAGGCAACTTCTGGCCTACCCAGGCCAAGAACTCCTCAGTGTCCAGTACAGCAATGTTCAGCATTTTCCCTACCTAAGCAAACAGATCATCGAGTGTCGGATCACTCGTCGAGGCTTCATCGAGCGCGAGGATACCTTTTTCCAGATATCCCGGAATAGACTTATCATAATAGATGCGCAGCGAGGTCTTTGCGCGGGTCACGCCCGTAAAGGCGAGATTCTTTTGCAAGTTCCGGAATCGACTGATTTTCTCCATACCGAGAAGGTGGACTGCCCGGAACTCGAGCCCCTTCGCGCTGATGATAGTGGTCACGATCACACGCTTATTCGGTTCGAAGGCGCTGTACCCACCCGCGAAGTTCTGCATCTGCACGTGATGCTTGACTTTGGAGGACAGAAGAAGGGCGGCGACCGCGGTGGCATCTTCCTGCTTAGGGCAAAGGACGCCTATAGTCTCGTCCGGATAGGCGAAGAGCTGCGTTTCGATTTCCGGGATTGCGGTCGCGACCTGATCCGCGAGCGAAAGACCCGAATGCGGTATCACAGACGACTCAAAATCCTGCTCGTTGTACTTCGACGTCGCCTCCATCCCCTCCTCGGAGTCGATTTCGTTGCGGATGCCGTCCGCGACGCGGCAGATCTTGATGCCATTCCGATAGTGCTTCTTGAGGACAACGGGCTCGCCACATTTCGCTTCCAGAGCATCCAAGCCACCTATGGCGCTTGTCACTCGCTGTCTGTCATCGCCAACAGCGTAGATCTGGTCGGCGAAACAGGAAATCACTCCGATCTCGTCGGCGGAATAATCCTGAGCCTCGTCCAGAAGAATGCAGTCCAGTACGTTTATGTTCTTCTTCAGCGCCGCGACTTCCTTTAGCCCTTTCAGAAGACGTGCGCGAACCTCCGCGAATTCGCCGAAGTCATCGAACGCAATTCCATTCGATGCCACGAGCGAAGCACCCCACTGCAGGTATGTCTGGATCTTGTCCGATGAGAACGGATAGTGCGTAGAGCCTGCTACCAGAAATTCCTTCAGGACGCGACCGAACGTGAGCACGGTGATATTCGTAACACCTGCCTTTACGAGGAACGTCGCACGGAGAAGCAAGAGGTTTGTCTTTCCGCACCCGGCGGGGCCAAGGATGAGATGGTCGCCCTCCTTCGGGAGACTGATCACCTTCTTCTGGTCATCGTCGAGATCGCTTGTTTTTTTCCACCAGGTGCTCATTCGCGTGCCTTCACTTGAACTCAAGGGTCAGCCAGCTATCCTTCTGAGGCCCCTGGCGTTGAACAAAGTCTATGATCTTATAAAGGATGTCCTCGAGCGATGTATGAAACCGCGAGGGGTCATATATCCCCGAGAAAAAGAGAATGCGGCGCTCAAAAGGTTCAGGTGGTGTCGCGGAGGTGTGTACACAGACGTCTACGGCAAGTGCCTTTGCTTCCGCATCGACTATCTCAATGCAGAATACCACCGACAGCTCGGGCATTAGGTGCGCTTCTGACTTCTCGAAGGTCATCTTGACTGACGGAGCCTTGCGAGGGTATCGAACTATCGTGGCATAAGGCGGGAATTGATCGTTTTCCGAGCTTACACGGCGCACCGAATCCTTCGTGGAGGTTATGATCTCCTCGAGAAGCGCCTTGCCGAAATCCGGCTTCTTTTCCGTCGCCGCACCTGATCCCGCCTGTTCGACGAGAACTCGCTTGATTACCCTTTCCTTGAGGCCAGCGATCCCGCTCGCAGTGGCCTTCGGACGCCTGAAGGATTCCCACGAGACCATCCGCAGCCGGTCCTTGGGGTCCTTCAAGAGGCACATCTTCGCTAGGTCCACTAGGTATGAAGGCACTGAGGAATTCTGAATATTCGGAGTGACTTCCTGCACTGCGTTGACCAAACGGGCAAACGGTTCGGCATATTCGCTGAAGAGAGCCTCGCGCATTATGAGATCGTGCAGCACCGCTCCAATTTGATAGAAGGTAAGGGCGCGCCAGCCCTCAATTGTTCCGTCCTCTTCGCGTAGTAGAAACTCGGGCGAACTATATTGAAGGGTGCCTATGAAGGGGTGAACACCCTCCATGTCAGTGATCCCGGGCTCTTTGACGGGCTTCAGGACCCCGAAGTCGAGTAAAGTTACTTTCTTCATATCCTCGCTGACCTGGATATTCTCCGGCTTAATGTCCCGATGGACCAGATCCAGGCTTTCAAGATATTCCGCACAGGCCGCAATGTCGGCGATGAATCCTCCAATCGCCTCAATGGAAATGTCCTTGAGCCGCTTCTTGAGATTGCTGCCCCGAAGAAACGCCATCACGATGAAGTGGTTCTTCGTACCCTCATCGTATCCTCCATCAAGGATCTCAACCATGCTTGGGTGGCCCCGCCCCTTGAGGGAGACCTCCCGCTTGATCCGGGCAAGCTGTGTCTTGTCGCCAAAGCGCTCGATCAGTTCTTTGTCGAATACCTTCACAGCCGCTTGCTTCGCAGCATTAGTGGCCTCGAATACTGCTGCCGACTTGCCGTGATCGATCAATCTTACGATCGTCCACTCGCCGATCATCGTGTCCTTTAACTGATCTTCGAGTAGACGTGCCCTGACAAAGTCCATGTATTTGTCCCGATTCGGATCGAGGAAATACGTCATCTCTACCGATAGTTGTCAATGAGCGTCTGCACCTGAAATCTAGAGACGACACGATGAAAAGTTGTTCGCCCGTCCTTTGTCGTTTCCGTCGTGCGAAATCCGCTCGATGTCGTCATTTCATTGATGAATCAATCTAGGATTGGCAAGGAGGTGCTTCACCTACAACTTGCTTTCCGGATTTCTGCGTCAGTACGAGAGTTCCGAAAAGAGCAGAATGACCTTGACGTGCCAGTTGCCTTTGCGGCGATCGCCGTTGACGCACACGGGCATCTCGTCTTATGCGTCAAGTGTCCGCTATCGAAACACAGCGCTGAGATCGCCGGCGCTGTCGTCGCCGTGGCGCCCAACCAAGGCGATGAGAGTTATCGGCAGCTGGCAGAGGCGATTCAGCCGCATCTAAGCGAGAATGTATCCTGCCGGATTTCGACATCATCGACCTGGCTGGAGACGAGGCGCCCGTAAACATGCTGGTGCTCGAGGCCCTAGTAGACTGGGCCGACCGGGGAATGAACGCACTTATCGGTATGGGGGCCATCTATGCCCTGGCCAAGGCAACGCTACCGGAGTTTCGCCGGGGAGTTGCATCAAGCGCGCCGGAACCACTGTAGCCGCTCTTCTTCCGACAGCGCGCCGGGCCAGGTGGTCAGAACATTCCCGCGCCCGGTCACCTCTCTTACTCAAGTTCACCGAAAACAGGCCTGTACAAATCAGATCCGCCGGCGGATCCCCCGAGGGGTGGCTACTCGCCTTGAAAGTCGACAATGAGTTCACTTTCAGACTGCGGTTTGCGCAAAACATTCAGGGTCGGAAGCACCTTCCGGAGCTTCGAATGCGCTTGATAGACATCCACATCACGTTGCAAATTCAGCCAGAACTGCGCGGTGGTGCTGGTTACCTGGGCCAGACGCAACGCCATCTCAGCCGTTATCGCCCTGCGTCCGTTGATGATCTGGTTCACTGAAAACCGCGAGACCTGGAGTGCCGACGCCAGTTTGTCTTGGGTAATGCCAAGCGGACCAAGAAGTTGGTCACGAAGAACCTCGCCCGGTGCTACCGGAGGCGCTGGCACGTAGCGACTCTGCTGGATCGTCATGCACCGACCCTCCATTCGGTCAGTGCCTCTCGAATTTGATTTCGAATGGCCCCTCCCCCTCGACCCAAACAAAAGTAAGATGCCATTTGCCTTCGACCTCGACACCCAGCCGCCCGGGCGCATTCTTGAAGCGCAGGATAGGTCCGAAGATTCCAACGTCCTGCAAGCCGCGTGCGGCCACGAGCGGCCCCAGAATCTTGTGCGCCTTCACTGAAAGATGCTGATCGAGATGCGGTGCGAACCGCGTCCAGTAGATTTCTTCCGTAACTTCGTCTGCGAAGCGTTCCATGTTCCAACCTCCGGGGGGCCGTGACAAAAGCCGCGGGCACCCGATCGGCGCCCGGGCGTCGATCGATGGAGGCTGGAGGAGGTGTGCCGGTACGCAGCTGAAACGTCAGCACCCATTCGCGAGTTTGAGGCGATGCCAAGAGGAGCACACCGGCCGGTCTGTACTTCCATTTGATCCGGATCCGGCTCGCAATTTCCTGTGTCAGGGAACAGCGTATGTCGGTGAGCAGGGAAGTGCTCGGATACTCAGGGAACTCATCGATTCTCGTGAGCAGCGTTTGAAAGATCTCGCGAATGGCACGTTGGGAAAGCGCTTCTTCCACCAGCCCGACGGATGTGCGCGACCGGTGTTGTCCATCGATTACAAACAGCCTGTCGATGTCGATCGCAGCGATGCGTGTCAGGATTTCCGCGGCGCTCGGGAACGAGTCCTCGGGCTTGGCGCTATCGATGGACGACTGGACGAATTGTGTGAAACAGAACGACGGTCCGGCCGACCTGAGGTCGTCCGTTTGTCGAATGATGTCGAAGAGCTTCCAGAACTGTCGCTGCGACGGTGCTGGGGCGTCCCGATCAAGCCAGGACGTTAGATTGCCCCGGAGTGACGAGACGATATCGGTGCCAATCCAGTCGATCTGGGCACGGCGGGCAGAAGCGTCCAGGATGAGCGCAGACGTGGCCGGTTCGTCCGGTTGGAGGGCTGAACGAACGCGATGCTCCACTGAAAGCGGTCCCGCGTTCGGAAGGCCGGGGTAGATGTGGGGGGCTAGCTGGTCGGCCCACTGTCTGATCGCTCTATCCATTGTCATGGTGTAATGCGCATCATTACACAATGCAAGCCACCCGTTTGCCAAAAGCTGTGAGGGCCGGTTGGCCATCACCGCGCTGGCGGCAATGGTGACAATCCGACGTCCGCGGGCAATCTTCACCTTTTGGAGACACCGGCGTCCATCGCGGAACAGGCGTCCGACTACACAGCGGCCTGGGCGACGTTGGAAGCTTCTATCGCAGCCTGTACCTCGGCATAAAGTTCGGCGTTGATCTCGCTCGCATCGATTTCGACGATCAAAGCGAATCGAACCGACCTCTCATTGGGATCCGGGATAGCTCGCGTCTTCCACCATCCCGCCACTGGGTGGACGGCTAGCAAGTTGCGACGGGCGAGATCGGAAGCCGGACAGGTCAGCTCGTCGATCTGCAGCGAGCCGACGTCGCGGCGATTGCGACCGAACGTCCAGCCATCATTTTCGTCGATGGCCGGCCCCTCGGGTTCCTCTTCGACCTTGCTGATACGAGCAATGAACGCGGCCCTGTCCTCATTGGGCCGGTTCAGCTTGAAACGCAGATTGTGAGATGCGTAGCGAAACTTGGAGCCTCGGGCCGGCTCGGATGGGTTCGGCGCGATGAAGGTGCTGAGGGCGACTCTCAAGGTAACGGGATGAGCGATCAACGCACGCAAGGCCTCGACCGGCCACGGCAGCTCGAACAACCGCATCTCGTTGTGCACGTGATCCGCGCCGCCTGAATCGCTCTCACGATAGGGCGTGATCCAGTCTTGGACGATCAACGTCAGGGCGTTGGAGGCGCTGCGCCGGGCGCGCTCCATGTCCGGCACGCCGTAGCCATAGCGTTTGAAGAGCGGACCGTAGTGGCCTTTGCCGGGATTTACAGGCAGATGCGACCGCATCTGGGCATTCCATCTTGCCGAGGAAACGAAGAGGGCACGGATCGTCTCCGGCCAGAGCTCTGGATAGTCCGACCACAATTCGGTAATTGCCCTGGCAGCAAGTGCAGTCGCGGCGCTCGTCTCGCCCACAGTCGTGAAGGCCCGCAGCGGGTATCGATGATCGGTTGTGAGCAATGAAAGAGCGGAATGCTTCATCGGGGGCGGCGGACCGTTGACGACCCAGTTGCCGCCTTCCATCACCACGTCCGGCTTTATCGGCCAGTGCGAGGACCAGCTTGCGGTTCTCGAAGATGGCGCAAGGTCACCCACCACCGCAAGGGGAGTACCGGGCTCACCACCCGGGAGGACGTCCTTTTCCGTGTAGGCGCCGATGCAGATCGGATTCCATGCCTGCGCCGGCGACTCGACCTCATTGTCGGGATGATCGGAGGCAGCGAGATAGTCGTTGTTACCAAATCTGTTCTGGTCGCTGTTTCCAGCCGACACGAGAAGCAGACGAGGCGTCGCGACGTGTCCCGACACGCCAGCCGTAAGCTGATCCAGTTCGCTCGACCACGATGTCGGGGCACCGTCATGTGGGGAGTCGTCCTCGGTCGTGCTGGCAAGAGCAAATGTCCGGCGTCGAACGCCTGCCGTCTCAGCAGCGTTAACGCCGGCCCGCGTCATTGCCCCGAGAAGGTGATGAGGATTGTGACCTGCATCGGGGATGATCTTTGCCGATTCCAGGCGATGGCGAAGCTGGATCGGCAGCATGGACTGAAGCGCCGGCGTCAGATCGCCGAACAGGGATAGCCCGCCCAGCTGTGTGCCATGGCCGATTATATCCTCGATCCCCCAAGCGGGATTTGCGGCGTGCCTATCCGCTGCGGCAAGGGCTGGTTCGATCAGCGGATGTGAGCGGCTGACACCTCGATCGAGCAGGGTCACATAATTCGGGTCATCGATTGCCTCATAGGTCGTCCGGCCCAGCAGACTGTCGACCCACTCGGCCTGCTCGTCCGGGTCCATCGCATCAAAATAGTCGGCCGTGACGGTGGGCGCGGCCAGAGCGCGTACGCCGGCAAGACGCCGCACCGCCAACGCGAGCGCGTCACGTGTGGCTGTGGTTATGACCACCAGGTCTTCTGGAAATTCGAGCCGATCGCCGCCGATCGCAACACCGAGCTCCGGCGCGTCGGCGATGAACGATTCCGCCTGCGTCTTGTCGAGCCAGACCTCCCACGGCACAGCTCCATTCTGATCTGGAAATCGTTGAGGCGGACTGCGCCACAAGGCTCGCAAGCCGGCCTCGACGATGGCGCCGATGCTTTGAATCAGGTCGGCATTGTATGGCCGGCCGGATTTCCTGTCCTTCGCAGCGAAATCCTCGACCTTCCGCCGTAGTTTTGCGACGCCGTCTTCTGTTGCGAAGACGGTCGCGCGCCCGGGTTGATTTGCTGCGGGCCACGGCGGCTCGCTGCGGAGAAGCGTCAGATCGCTGGCGTTGAGGCCTGACGTGACCATCGGTTCGCCCGCCCTGCCCTCGACCTCCAGATAGACACCTGGAAGCGAAGCGGCGCTCACGTCGGGCAGATGATCCAGAGCATTGAGAAGCGACTGGGCGTGCGCTGCCCTGTTGGCGACGTTACTTGGATGCTTTGCCGACCCGCCGCCCTTTGGCCTGAACGGGTTTGCGGCGGAGATTTCGTTGAGTATGAAGTGCCTTCGGTCCCTGGGCATGCGTTCCGGCCCCTATGCTGTGCAGCGACCGGCGGCGCTCTAGGGACGCGACGATGGCAGCCGTCCTGATCTCGTTCGAATTTCCCAGGACCGCCCGTCTTGCGGCATCCTCCCCTGCAGCCACCACATCGGCCGTCGACAGTCCGTCCGCATGTTGCACTACATCGTTCCAGTTTACAGCTTCGACGCCGAACCCGCGCAGCCGCCTGCGCATCGCCTTTCCGATCGCTTCGGCATCTGGCAATTGGTAAGGGAGCACCAGGTCGAAGCGGCGCAGGATCGCTCGGTCCAGGATTTCCGGCAGGTTTGTCGTTGCCACGACGATCGATGGCCCCGTGTTTTCGTCCAGGAATTGCAGGAACGAGTTCAGGATTCGCCGAGCCTCCCCAATGTCGTTGTCAGATCCGCGTGATGCGGCCAGTGCGTCGATTTCGTCGAACAGATAAACGCCACGATTGGTACGGATCGCGTCGAAAATCAACCGCAGCTTCTGAGCGGTCTCACCCATAAACTTCGTGATCAGGCCGTGAAGGAGGACCGTGAACAGCGGAAAATTCAGTTCCCCGGCGAGCGCCTCGGCAGTCAGGGTCTTTCCCGTTCCGGGTGGACCGGCGAGGAGCAGCCGACGGCGTGGTCGCAGGCCCTTTTCCTCAAGCCTCTCGGTCATGCGGGTTTCGGTAACGATGTGGGTCAGCTCATCGGCGATGTGGACCGGCAAAATCAGGTCGTTGAGCCGTGTCGTCGGATAGCTGGCGCTAAGAAATCCGGCCAGGTCGCCGCGCGGTGCAACGATCGGGGTGGGTACAACGCGCGTTGGCTTTTCCGGCTGCTGACCCGCCTCGGCCCATTGCCGCAATTGCTCAGCCAATCGCCCATGCCCTTTCTGTTCCTCGGCGACCGCTAGCTGCATCGCAAGGTCGAAGAAGCGCTTCTCGTCGCCCTCGGCGTGGCTCTTCACAAGCCCTATCAATTGTTGTGCCGATGCCATCGCAATTACCTTCCCGTACCCCCACCGACACGACCATGGCAAATCAGCGCCCGCGGCCAGTTTATAGGCAGATTTCCTTAACAGACCAGCATGCCGAGCCTCATCGACAAATGGTCCACTTATAATTTGCACATTATGCTGCCGGTTCCCGACAGTATCGCAATCGCGCTCTGGACGATCAATGCGCTGAGATTGAGTCCAATTATGCGATCCCTCAGCCCTTATATCGTCCCCTGCCCGTCGTTTCGCGCAGCCCAAACGCGCCGATCAGGTCGAGCGCGCCCTGCCTACGGGGCGCGCCATGCGGTTCCGCTGCGGCCGCCAATTGCGGTGACACTGGTACAGTATGCTCATCATCTCGTCCCCTATCGGATCATATTCAACGTACCGAGGGCGCTTGTGCTGCTTGATCACATAGTCGATCGCCGAATTGACCGATGCCTCGTCGGCGACGCCCATTTCAAGGACCTGCAGCGCATGCCCTTCAGCCTTCGCAGCTTCGATGAGCTCTCCTTTGACTCCGCTATTTCTGGGACGTCGCGCATGGTCGCAACCACCGAGCGATCCAGCCTTGCCAGCTCCAATACCGTCAGTTTTCCAAAAAACTGCAATCTTGCGTGACCTTCATCGACATGCGGACGCGTGCCGCCCCTCCCTTCCGTCTAGCGAAGGACCCCAGGCGGCGAGACCGGACGCCGTGCGTGGCGCAATCTGTTATCCGACGAGCGGCGAGATCGCGTGGATTGTCCCGCCGTGATGGGGTCCTCTATTCGTCGAGCGCGGCGCTGGCGCCATCATCGTCGATATCTGCGAACCCTGGGATGATGTTACCGGCGAGCAGCTTCTCCTTCGACAGCAGCCCGGCGTCCTCGAGCGCCTCGAAATCCGGCAGCTGGCGCAGCGTGTCGAGCCCGAACTGCGACAGAAAATTTTTGGTCGTCACATAGGTATAGGGCGCTCCCGGCTGCGGGCTGCGCGGCCCCGAGGCGATCAGCTCCTGCGCGCGCAGCACGCCGATCAGGTCGCGCGACACCTCCTTGCCGAAGAAGCCCGACAGCTCGCCACGGGTGATCGGCTGAAAATAGGCGATACACATCAAAACCAGCGCCTCCGCCTGCGACAGTTCTTTTGCCCCCTCGCTCGCCGCGGTACCGAAGGCGGCGCGGATGGCGTCGCCAAAAACCTTTTTGGTCCGGTGCTGCCAGCCGCCGGCGACCGCGACCAGCTCGTAGGGGCGGCCGGCGAGCTGGGCGCGGATGTCGTCGATGATCAGCTCGATATTGCAGTTTTTTCCCACCACCCGCGCGAGGACACTGCGTGTCACCGGTTCGCTGGCGGAAAAAATCACCGCTTCGACGCGGCCCATCCACTCGCGCCAGCGCAGCTCGGCCGGCAGATGTTCCAGCTCGGTATCCAGCAAAGCCGGCTGAACGTTTGGCTTCCGGCGGGCAGACGCTTCGCTCATCTCTACAGCCCGAACAGCCGGAATGTGGGGCGGCCGGAGAGCTCGCGCACGGCATCCAGTTGTTGCAGCCGGTCGAACAGGCGCCGCGCCGCAAAGCGCGACAGGTTTTTTGTCGACAGCGAGCCGGAGACGGCGTCTTCATTGAGCAGTGTTTGGATCACATCGCCCGCCCCCTTTGCCCTGAGCTGCGGTGTGACGGCGATGAGCCGCTCCGCACGACGCGACACATCGGCGGCCAACCGGCAGGCGCCGGCCGCGGCCGCAACGAGCGCGACGCAAACCGCCCGCTCAAAATTCTCGTCCCCGGGTCGGATGCGGCCGCCGGCCTCGCGGCGAAAAGCCGGACCAAAGGCCTGCGCCATCAGCAGCGGCAGCGGCCGCGGCCAGCGCAGGCTTTGCGCCAGCACCAGGTCGGCCAGCCACCACGCAAGAAGCTCGCAATCCGGTCGCACGGTGACCACGTAAGTGGCGATCGCCGCGGCGGCGAATGGCGCCGGCCGCTGCGACTCCGCTAGGGTATTGACCTCCACGCAAAGCGTGGCCAGCGCCGCGCCATCCAAGTGGAGTCCGAGCATCTCGACGATCTTGGCCAAACGATCGGCGGTGGCAACGAGCGGCTGCACGGAAAACTGCCGCCAGGCGCCAAAGATGGCGCCGGCGGGGCCGGGTTCGGCGCCGGCCGGGCGCAGGTACCAGGCGTCGCGCAGGGCGGCCTCATCTTCTGAGCGGCCGGCGAGCCGCATGCTGGCGGCGGCACAGCGAAGCGCCAGCCGCTGCCGCCAGGCCCCGGCCCAGGCAGGCTGTCCCCGGGCGAGGCTGTCGAGCGCGCTCAGGGCGGCGCCGGCCTGGAAGGCGGCGCCGGCGTCGCTCGGCGCGCCGCCAGCGGCGAGCGCCCAGGCCGGGACGGTCGGCGGCGCGGTGGGGCTGGCGGTCGCGGGATCGAGGCGAATCATGAATTCGAGGGTAAAGTGCCCGTGCGCTTTTTGCCATAAATTTCACGTCAAAACGCACAGCCTGTCGCTTATGCATAACGATTGATAATCTTGCATTATCGTTCGTTGTTTACGAGGCGAGGGAACCATGGTAGAATACGCCAGAATGGTAGACTTTTGGAGTCTTTCGTGTCCCTGAACATCAAAAATCCGGCCACCGTGGCTCTCGCCGACGAACTCGCGCGCCGCCAGGGCATCAGCAAGACGGCAGCCATTCACCAGGCCCTGAGCGAGCGGCTGCATCGAATGGGTTACGGTGACGTGGCCCAGGAGCGCCTGCTCGGCGAGTTGCGGGCGATCCGGGAAAGAGTGGCGCGATTGCCGGAACTGGATAATCGCAGCGACGAGGAGATCATCGGGTACGACGAGCATGGAATCCCGAACTGATGGTGATCGACACCTCCGCCATCGTCGCGATCCTGCGCAACGAACCAGAAGCCTTGAGGCTTGAGAAGGCGCTCGTCACCAACCAAATCCGCCTGGTCCCTGCAACCTGCGTGCTCCAGGCGCGCATGGTGCTGGTCAGCCGGCGCGGTGAGCATGCGTTGGCCGAGATCGATCTGTGGCTGCGCAAGATGGAGGCCGACATCATCGCCGTGGATGCCGATCTCGTCGATGTGGCAACGCAGGCTTGGCTCACCTACGGCAAAGGCCGCCACCCGGCCGCCCTGAATTTTGCCGATTGCCTTTCCTACGCGTTGGCCAAACGGGCGGATGAGCCCTTGCTCTTTATCGGCAATGACTTTTCCCAGACGGATATCGAGGCAGCATAACGATGGTTGGCGACGGTGCGGGATCAACTGCAGCGCCCCGAGGGGACGATCTTCCCGACATCATCGATGTCGTGATGGAAATGGGACAGCATCCACAGGAGGGCGAAAAATCCCCCTCCCCTCCCCTGCCGCCTATGCACTCACGGGGACATGGTAGCCTTCCCGGCCATCTGGAAGAGCTTGCCGGCCACGCCCGCGACTATGTCAAGGCGGCCAGCTCGGCCAATACACGGCGCGCCTACGCCGCCGACTGGAAGCATTTTTGCGCCTGGGCGCGCCGGCAGGGTCTGGAAGTGCTCCCACCTGATCCGCAGACCCTCGGGCTCTACATCACCGCCTGCGCGTCCGGAAAGGTAACAGGGGAGAAAAAACCAAACTCTGTGGCGACGATCGAGCGTCGGCTTTCGTCACTGTCCTGGAACTTTTCGCAGCGAGGCGAACCGCTGGACCGCAAGGACCGCCACATCGCAACGGTCATGGCCGGCATCCGCAACACCCACGCCTCCCCTCCCCGGCAGAAGGAAGCGATCCTGCCCGAGGATCTGATGGCCATGCTCGAGACCCTCGACCGCGGCACGCTGCGTGGTCTGCGCGACCGCGCCATGCTGCTTCTGGGTTTTGCCGGTGGGCTGCGGCGCTCGGAAATCGTCGGGCTCGACATTGGTCGCGACCAGACGGAGGATTCTTCGGGCTGGATTGAGTTTTTTCCTGACAAGGGCGTGCTGGTGACCCTGCGCGGCAAAACCGGTTGGCGCGAGGTCGAGGTCGGCCGCGGCTCCTCCGACGCCACCTGCCCGGTGGCCGCTCTGCAGACGTGGCTAAGACTGGCGCACATTGCGCACGGACCTCTGTTCCGGCGCGTTGCTGGTCAAGGCAGAGCGGTCGGTGTCCATCGCTTGAACGACCAGGAGGTCGCACGCTTGGTCAAGCGCACGGCGCTCGCAGCCGGCTTGCGTGGCGATCTGTCGGAGGGCGAACGCGGTCAAAAGTTTGCTGGCCATTCGCTGCGCGCCGGCCTCGCGTCCTCGGCCGAGGTCGATGAGCGCTATGTGCAACAGCAGCTCGGTCACGCCTCGGCCGAGATGACTCGAAAGTATCAGCGCCGGCGCGATCGTTTCCGCGTCAATCTCACCAAGGCGTCCGGGCTCTGAAAAGCCCCCTCCCCTGCCCCGTTTTGTCCGCTGGGATGAGGCGGTCAGATCTCAGGCGATAACAATACCTCATCGAGCACAGCGAGCGCTGTATCCAGACTATCGGCGGCCGACGCTTCGTAGTCAGGCATGATCATCAACTGCGTTATGGCACGGCCCACAAATTCCGGGTTTAGCTTTTCCAACCGATCCTTGGTCCGGGAGACCTGTTCCGGGAATGCGCGCAGATTGAAGCGAACAAATGACGAGGTCTCTTATCCCCGACACGAATAGCTCGCGATCTCATCGGGATTTCCCTTACCGTCATAGGCAGCTTGAGTGGGATAAGCGCAGATCGGCTGGTGCTTGCCAGGGAATGCCTTGCTGCCAGCCGCGAGAGAGTCCGGAGCCTTGTCTTGGTTTATCCAGCCCTCGATGGCGGCCAAAGGATCAAAGTCGTCGAAGGCTTGGCCATCGCCGCAGTGGGTCATCCCCGGGATTATGAACATGCGCACGAAACGGCGAGTCGCTTCCAAATCGCCGCCGCCTGTGACCTCGACGACTTGCTTATACCAGCGCACCAGATCGTTGGCCGAGAAGACCGGATCGGAAAGTCCCTGAAACAAGAGCAGCTTTCCACCGTGGGCAGCGAAGCTGGCGAGATACGTGCCGGTCGCATCATTGAGCTTGGCCGTATCCGCAACGCGTGCCGGATCCTTGTCGAAGTCGAACTTCAGGGGGTCAAAATTCGGCGCCGGGGGCGTCATGAAGTAGTATTGTAGCGAGCGGGCTCCCAGAACGATGTTGTTTGCATCCGATTGGGAAGTGGGGGATTTGCCCAGCTTCCACATTCTCCAGTCCGCGCCCGCAACGCCCGTATCATATGGCCAATCGCTGTAAAGCTTTTCGCCATCGGAGCTTTCCGGACCCGCGAACGCGCGGCTCATGGCCTGCACTTGACCAGCCGTGAGGCAGCTGTCCGTCTTATCGCCTTGGCAGGACAGGACCTTTGGGTCGAACCGGCACTGCTGCCAGGCGTTGATGACGCCATCCTCAATGCCATCGCGGGCATCACAGGCAGCGAGAACCGCGTTGGCGACGAGGTTCAGATCCTGCTGGGAGAAGGCGCGGGATAGAATGGGATGGCCGGCCTCATCCTTGGGAGCGAAGCTCATGTACTCGCGAGTATCCCAGGCTTGGGCAATGTTGGCGGCACTGAGACGAAAACCCGGGCTACCTGCAACAATCCCGTCGAACTCGAGCGGATATCGCTGAGCCGCTATCAACGCCTCACGACCGCCATTCGAGCATCCCATGAACACCGACTTTTTCGGAGCCGCCCCATAGAACTTGGCCACCACCTGCTTCGAGACCGAAGTGACTTTGCCAATGGAGGCGTACGCAAAATCAATGCGTGCGGCTTGATCGACCCCGAAAGCCGGATCGGGGCTTGGGTGCCCGCCATCCATGCTTACAACAGCGTAGCCGCGCAAGAGCCCGGGAGCCGCGGTCGAGTTCCGGCAAGGAATGGTCCCGACGGCCGGCGCCAGGAAGCCATCAACTGCGCCGCCGCCCTGGAAAAGGAACATGTCGTTCCAGGTCGTCGGAAGACGCACCTCAAACCGGGTGCCATATGATTGACCATCGACCCCCTGGCGTTTCCCGATAACACCTCGGACAAGGCAGTGCCCGCCCACTTTTACCGCCTGAGGCGAGGCGCCGGTGAATGCAGTGAAGGGATCTGCGGGGATCTCCTGCGGCTTTTGAAGGCTAGCCTCGGTAAAGATCACGCTTGGAATTGTGAGCTTGGCGATGGACCGGCACGCCTGATCCGACGCGTTTGCCGCCAGTGCAGGCGCACATACACATATGATCGCCAAAATCAGTGCCAGGGTGCACCCGCGGTCCCGCAGCTTGAGCCCGTTAGCCAAGAACATACCCATCCTCCCTGGATGCCCCCGATAGCCCGAAAGCTGATCGCATTGGTAGCTAGTTGTGAGCTTTCAGAAGGTTATCCATCCGGTCCGAACCGGGAAAGCTGAGGTTGTCGAAGCTTCAGTGATTCCAGTGGGACCGGATGAACATCCATAAGAGTACCCGTCTGACGCCGCTCGGTCGAGAGCGAATTGTAATGCAGGTCGAGAGCGGACAGACGCCTGAGGCCGTCGCCAAAGCCGCAGGCGTCTGCCCGCGGACGGTTCGCAAATGGCTCGACCGGTATCGCGCCGAGGAAATGCCAGGATTGCGGGATCGCTCATCTCGCCCTCATCGGCTGCGCCGGCCGACGCTGGTGCGCGCGAGCGGTTGGATGGGCTTCTGACCGAAATGTTGGCCTGTAACATAAGCCGCTTCATCTTGCTTCGCAAGTTCGAGCTCGGCAACAATTCCGCGGCGGCAAACCGGCTGCTTGACCGACTGGAGTTCCTGCGCGGTGGGTCTTGATCCGCAAGTGCTCGCCGGCATCCGCAACACCGCATCGCTCGCCTGCGTCGGCAGGGTGAGCGCTATGTTCACCGATGGCTTGCGCGATATCAGCTCGGATCGACGCTGGGCGATCCTTGCCGTTTGCGCCGTGGAATGGGAGGCGGCGGTCGCCGATGCCGTGGTCGAGACCCATGACCGGATCGTAAGGAAGACCTGGCGAGAGACTAAGGAGGAAACGAGCTTGACGCTGCAGAGGCTCTATTCGGCCGACATATGCGAGCAATTCTATGAAGCGGACCGCGACGCCATTAGCCTCCTGCCGGTTTTCGTGGGTTTCGCGGGGTCGACAGAGACGGTGCGACTGAATGCCGAACACAGCGAGTTTCAGTGGGTCCCCTTCGATCAAGCGGTCAACATGGTTCCGTTTGCCGGGCAGCGGAACGTGCTCAGGCACGTCCAGAAAGAGTTCGTCGAGCAAGAGCCAAATCGCTGGCTGTTAATTCATCCGCCACGCTAGGCAGCCGGGACGACGCGAGCGGCCGATTCCCACCCCTCCGGGCCGTCAGGGAAGGTGGAAAATCGACCCAAAGCGTCCTCCAAGCGGCGAATTTCGAAGTAAGTTTTCCGCCTTGCTGGAACCCTGCACCTTCATAGAAGCGCAGAGTGGACTCCCTCCGAGATCCAGTCGCCAACAGAACCTTGTAGCAATCGGCGTTCCATGCTTTGTCGAGCGCGGCATGAAGGACGGCGCGGCCCAGCCCAGTAGCCCAGTCCGGCGATGGTTGGCATCTGTCACGACGTTTTCGATTACCCCGTAAAGACGGGCTCCCCGGGACAAGTTGGGAACGATCGCGAGTGTGCAGGACGACACGAGCAGCCCTGCCATATCGACCACGAAGACAGTGATCCGATTCGTATGATTGGAAAGTGGATAGTGACAGACCCTCAGCCTTCAAACCAACAACACACGAGCATGGGCGGGTAACCGCTGCATGTCGGTTGTCCACCCTACTGAGACAGATGGGAACCGGACAGCTCGCGACCCTTTTCGGACCTTGGTTCGAGAAAGCTCTACCGGAAGCAAGATGTTCGTTCGTAACAAAATGGACCGATCTCTGCTCTGTGGCGTGTGCGTTCAAGCCGCTCGGGGCGATACCCGCAGAAACCAGCGAGCTTACCATCGAACACCTGCTAAGCTCATTAGCAATGAAGCAACGAAGGTGGAGGCTAGGTGTTTAGTCCCGGCATTTGATGGGTGGGATCGAGTCGGAACCGTTCGGGCTCTTTTGCCCAGATTTTGCAGATGAACTCGTAGGGTGTTAGGCCCTTGAAGGTCTTAAGCCGGCGCGCGAAATTGTAAGCTAAGATGAAGTCGGCGAGATGCCGGCGCAGTTGATCGTGATCGTCATAGTGGAAGCGCTTGACGGTGGCGTCCTTGATGGTCCGATTCATCCGCTCGACCTGGCCGTTCGCCCAGGGATGGTTGATCTTTGTGAGCCGGTGCTCGATGCCATGTTCGTCGCAGATGCCGTCGAAGATGTGCTGAAGGGATGCTGGTCAAGGTCGCCAACAAGGATACCGAAAGCGTCGTCTCGGCACTGATCAAACAGGCACGGAAACTCCCCGGCGAACTGTACCAGTCGTTGACCTGGGACCGAGGTAAAGAGCTCGCCGATCACCAGCGCCTGACCTTGGCCTCCGACGTCGAGGTCTACTTCTGTGATCCGCGGTCGCCGTGGCAGCGCGGCTCCAACGAAAACACCAACCGATTACTGCGCCAATATCTGCCGCGCGGAACCGATCTATCCCTGCACAGCCAGACTAAGCTCAGCGCGATCGCACGGCAGCTCAATGAGAGGCCGCGAAAGACCTTGCTTTATCAAACCCCAGCTGAAAAGTTCGCGGAGTGTGTTGCAGGGATCAGTTGAACCCACCCCGCTAAGCGGGCAGAATTTCTGCGACAGCATTTGCTGAAACCCTACTTTACAACAGTGTGGCGCTTCCGGCCGAGCGAAAGCCGGATCGGGAGGTCTTGGGACGATATCATTGTATCAATCTCGACGAAGTTGCCGTTGATCCGCACACCTCGTCCCGAGATCGCCCTTCGCGCTTCCCCTTTGGAGGAGGTCAATCCGGCGCGTACCAGCAAATCCACAAGGGCTACTCCGGCCAAGCCCTCGGCGTCATTTAGATGAAGCGTCGGTAGCCCCTCTGCGGCTTCGCCCTGCCCAAATGCTTGGCTAGCCGTGGCCTCCGCCTGTTTGGCGGCGTTAGTTCCATGTGCCAGGGCCGTAGCTTCGTTGGCCAGACGTTCTTTGACGGCGTTTAGCTCGGTTCCTTCAGCCTGTCCAAATCGCTCGATCTCGTCCATCGGCAGATCGGTGAAAAGCTTCAGGAACCGAACGACATCAGCGTCTTCCGTGTTACGCCAGAATTGCCAGTAATCGTATGGCGAAAGGCGATCTTCGTTGAGCCACACAGCTCCGGCAGCCGTCTTACCCATCTTGACACCTGAAGAAGTCGTCAGAAGCGGCGTAGTCACTCCGAAGACTTCCTTTCCATCCGTCCGCCGTATCAAGTCGATGCCATTGATGATGTTCCCCCACTGGTCGGCTCCACCCATCTGCAGACGGCAACCGGTCCGGCGGGATAGCTCAAGGAAGTCGAACGCTTGGAGGATCATGTAGTTGAATTCTAAGAAGCTCAGGTTCTCCTGCTTTTCCAGCCGCGACTTCACACTGTCGAAAGAGAGCATCCGATTGACGGAGAAATGCCTGCCGACGTCTCTCAGCATGTCGATCCAACGAATGCTGTCCAGCCAGTCGGCATTGTTCACCATCACGGCATCCGTCGGGCCGTCTCCGAAGACAAGGAGACGGCCAAAGACCTTTCTGATCCCTTCAATGTTGGCGGCGATCCGCTCGTCCGTCAGCATCGGCCGCGCGTCCGAACGGAAGCTGGGATCGCCGATGCGGGTGGTCCCACCCCCAATGAGAACGATGGGTTTATGGCCAGTCTGCTGAAGATGACGAAGCGCCATGATCAGAAGAAGATGGCCGACATGAAGACTGTCAGCCGTCGCATCGAAACCAGCGTAAGCGGGTACGACGCCTGCTTCAAAGGCGGCATCGACACCCGGCAGGTCGGTCCCTTGATTTACATAGCCGCGCTCAATGAGCGTCTTCAAAGCGGCCGAACATGGTTCGGAATGACCGGTTGATAAATCGGGAAGTGCCATAGGGAATCCTCCTGGTATTGCCGCCAGGGGGTCCTCTCAATGAACAAGCCGCCTGACGGCGGCTTGTTTCAAGGCATGATCGAAACGCGCCGCTCCTTATGGAAGCGTCGCATAATAGATTGCAGCGATGGGCGCGGACTTGATCATGTGCCGATGCATAAAGGACTTTATCCGCACCTGCAAGCAATCTGAAATGGCTACTTCGGGGAGCTGCCGAGCCTTTGTCGCGACGATTTTGCAACTGACTTTTGCACCGTCGCAGAACTCAACTTTTGCGACAACATCTCACCAAGGCGTCCGGGCTCTAGAAAAAAGTCCCCCTCCCCTGTTGCGGTCACTATGCATTTTTATATAGTCACCGTAGTCACAATGGTCACGGAGGCCAGAATGCAGTCTGCTCCAAAAGAGGATGCCAACTGGACCGTCGCTCGGGCCAAGGCGCGGCTGTCGGAAGTCATCGAGCGTGCGCAGGCGGCGCCGCAAACGATCACGCGCAACGGTAGGCCAAGCGTCGTTGTCGTCTCCGCCGAGGAATGGCAACGCAAGACGGTGCGCAAGGGTACGCTTGCGGAGTTTCTGCTGGAGTCGCCGCTACGCGGCGCGGAACTCGACCTTGAGCGTCAACGCGATGAACCGCGTGATCTGCCGCTGTGAGGCTACTGCTGGACACGAATGTCCTGTCCGAGGTGACAAGGCCGGCGCCGGACGCACGCGTTCTGGAATGGCTGGACAAGCTCGACGAGGATCGCTCGTTCATCAGCGTGGTGTCGATCGCGGAAATCCGGCGCGGCGTTGCTCTCATGGGCGAGGGTCGGAAGCGTGAGGCGCTGGCCGAATGGCTTGCCCGAGACCTGCCTCAGCGTTTCGAGCAGAGAGTCCTCCCCGTCGACGAGCCGGTTGCTCTGGCCTGGGGCGATCTGATGGGTCTTGCGAAGCGCCGCGGCCGCGGGCTGACGTCAATGGACGGATTGATCGCAGCCACAGCGATTGCCCAGGAGCTCACTCTGGCAACGCGTAATATGAAGGATTTCGAAGGCTTCGGAATAGAGCTCTTCGATCCGTGGACTGCGTGAATCGCCCAGCACCTCATCCCGAATGCTCGAAGCGAATTTCGAAAAACAAGTGTGGGTTTGCTCTCATACCCTTTGCTGAAATGTTGTGACAGAGCGCATGGAATGCCACGCGCTTCAAATCGGAGTAGCCATCCAGGAAGCCTGAAGCCCTTTGAAGCGCATGTCCGTCAGCTATTCATAGCGTGGATGACTTTGATCGAAACAAACGATTTCATAACTCTTCGGAAATCTTGCATGGACAAAAGCACGTCCGCACCGATCACCCATCCAAGGAGAAAATCTTCCATGCGCCCTGACGTGCAGTGGAGGTCGTGCCGAGAAGTGAGTTGCAACTGGCCGACCATGTCGGCGGTTCGACGCTAGTCGTCCCCAATGTTCCTGAGCTGCGAAGTCTTGCAGGCGAGCCCGCTGCCCAGCGCGATTCTGCTTGTGGGCGGGCTTATTGCCGCAGGCAGATCCGGTCGGCTCGTCTGGGCAGCGGATTGGAGACCCGGCCGGCAGCGCTACCATACAACATCAGCGCACTTTACATCTACGCGGTATTGCCGTGCTTCCAGTCGGTGCCATGTTTGGCCGACGCATGACGCGATGCGGCCTCCTGCACAGCCGAAGGCGTTATCGGATGTGCGACCGGGAAGCAGGTGGACAGTGCAGCACGTGTCACTCGCTGTGCGACGGTCTTTCGGGGAATGAAATCGGGCCAGTTCACGGCGCGGTGATCCAGCCAAGCTCTCGGCGTCATGGAACGGCAGGCGCCACGATCGAAGCATCTCATGTTGATTCAGGCGGACCCCTTATGAGGCGTTCTTTGATGCCGGTGATGCCTGACAGGCGGTTGCAGCTGCAAGCGACAATGCGGCCTATTTAGTTGGAAACGGAGGCAGGCCAATTTGGCTTGCCCGTCACTATGTGGAGAAAGAAATGCTGTGTCTAGGAATTAGCGGCGGACTTGACCAAGTCCATGAAAACCGATTCGAGCTTCGGAACGCCTTTATGCACGATGGCGCCGCGGTGCTCGTCCGAGACGGACGGGTGATAGCAGCCGTCGAAGAGGAACGCCTCAATCGGATGAAACACTCCAACAAGCTCCCAATTCGTTCGATTCAATACTGTCTGTCAGCGGCGGGGGTTCAGCTCAACGACATTGATCGTGTCGCGCTCTACGCCAGCGAGCCCTATGCCAACGCCATGCTTGAAGGTATGTCCGCATCCCACCCGGACATTCTCTCCATTCCGTTGGATGCTAAAACGTTGGTGCAGGATCTGTTAACGCGTGAGTTCGGCACTAAGTTGGACAGTTCGCGTATTTCATTCGTAAGTCATCATCAGGCGCACGCCGTGAGCGCCTTTGCAATGTCGGGCTTCGAACAAAGTCTCATTCTAGCGATTGATGGCTCTGGTGATTTCCTATCGGGCCTCTTGGCGGTAGGGTCTGGCACAGAAATTACGCAACTCGAGGCTTTCCCCGAGAACAATTCTCTTGGGCTGTTTTATCTCGAGACGATCCGCTATCTCGGCTACGGCTTGTTCGACGAGTATAAGGTAATGGGACTCGCGCCCTACGGCGACCCCGCTCCCTATCGCGAGCTCTTCGAGCAGTTCTACGAGCTCTCCGCCAACGGCGGTGGCTACCGTGTTCACCTCGACCGCATCGGTCCGGCGTTGCTCCGCAATATCGAGGTCAGGCGAAAGGGAATGCCCTTCACCCAGCAGCATCGAGATGTGAGTGCGTCACTGCAGGAAGCGCTTGAGCGGATCGTGTTCCACATTCTCCGGCATCACCGTGAGGCCACCGGCATGAAGCGGTTGTGCCTGGCGGGGGGGGTGGCCCACAACTGTACGATGAACGGTAAGCTGCTGTATTCAGGGCTTTTCGAAGACATCTTCGTGCAACCCGCGTCTCACGACGCTGGCTGCGCATTGGGAGCTGCGCTGATAGTCTCTAACGAGATGGGCCGCCCCGCGCCGTGTGAGCGACTGCAGGAGGTCTATTGGGGTCCTGATCTCGGGAGCGAGCGCGCCGTGCAACAGGAACTGAATGCATGGGCCGGACATCTCGAGGTTGAACGCTCTGATGACGTGGCAAGCAGTGCAGCCGACTGGATCGCCAACGGCGCCGTGATCGGCTGGGTGCAGGGTCGTTCGGAGTTTGGGCCACGTGCGCTGGGCAACCGCAGCATTCTTGCCGACCCTCGGCCCGCCGCAAACAAGGACCGGATCAATGCGATGGTCAAGAAGCGCGAAGGCTATCGGCCCTTCGCGCCATCTGTGCTGGAGGAGGATGCGAGCGAATTTTTCGACCTCCCGGACGGTAGGCACGAATTTCCATTCATGAATTTCGTCGTTCGCGTGCGTGACTCAAAGCGCGCCTTGCTCGGTGCCATCACGCACGTCGACGGTACCGCTCGCCTGCAAACAGTATCGCACAACGCCAATCCCGCGTACTGGGAGGTCATCAATGCGTTCAAGAAGCGCACAGGCACTCCAATTCTGCTCAATACGTCCTTTAACAACAATGCCGAACCGATCGTGGATTCGGTTGCAGACGCGATTGCCACCTTTCTGACGACAGAGCTGGATGGACTTGTGGTCGGGCCCTTCCTGGTAAAAAAGCGGGCTGCAACGCTGCAGGATTGGACTGCGCTTGCGGTTTCGTTGCCGCCCTATGTGTCCCTCCATCAAACCCGCGCTTACAAAGCGCCAGATCGTCGGGAAACTCACTGCGAGATCAGCACGACCCACTTCAACAGTGACAGTGTGCGAATTTCACACGACTTGTTTAATCTGCTGATGCGGATTGAGGGCGAAGCCATGTTGGGAGATCTCCTCAATACAATTGCGCCGGATCAGGCTAAGCGTGACGCTGTGATGGAGGGCCTGCGACGACTGTGGGAGCAGCGCCTCGTTCGGTTGCATCCCTCACAAGCTGCTCGCACGGATCAAGACTGCGATCAAACGCTGGACCAGCATAACAGGCTCTCAGCGTGATAGCGATGCCGCTATCCAAGCTCGGCGAATAAACGTGTTCATCGACGCCGCCTGCCAGCTCACTGGGGGCTGGCGGTCGACTTCATCACAGGGTTGATTCGTCCACTTCATGTTGGACGACCCGGACGCGCAGAAAAAAGCGCCTGCGGCGGGTCCTTTGTTAACCACCATGATGCGGGACCACAGCGACAGGGCGTGCCGGAGACGGTCAATCCGGCCGGCGATGTCGTCGCCGGCGGCGACGGTCTCATTCAGGATCAGCATCGACCAAAGAGCGAGGCCACTGCCGTTATGCTCGAGATCTGGGGACGGCGGCTTGGCGATCGCCGTCTACTCGGCGTTTCTCGAACTCACTGCATGCAAGACCGTGACGAAGCCCTTCACATTGCGGGTCGGGACATAGCTGGCTTCTTGGCGCGCTACCACCGCTAGAGATGCAGACTTCGCCCGACAGCTCCTGCTGGAGCGCGGCTTGGATCTGATGGCAGAATTCTTGCGGAGACGCGGACAAGTGGGGAGCACTCCAACCCTACACACGCGTCACTGGCTATCAGTGTTGACCGTATAATCTTCGGAATGGCAATGGCATATTTTACAAAGCACGACCGCAATCAAATTATATACCGCAGCTGGGAAGAGCCGGAACAGTCAAGCGCAAGGATGAGAATTTTGGTCCTCAAGCTTGATCATGTCGGCGACTTTTGGATGTCTCTAGGGCCCCTAAAGGACCTTCGTCAGCGTTTTGCGCATGCCCACATTACGCTGGTGGTGGGAAGCTGGAACATCGCTACTGCAAAACAGTTCGACCTCGCCGACGATCACATTGCTTTTGACTTTTTTCCTCGCAACCCAACAGTCAAAACGCGCAAAAAAGCCGCCGACATAAGGCCGCTGCTGACCGGCGAGTTTGATCTTGCCATTGATATGCGTGTTCCGGAAGAAACAAGGCCCATCTTGCTTGAAGTCCCCGCCAGGCACCGTGCGGCGATAGTTGATCCGTACAGCATGCATCAGATCGATATTGCGATAGCGCCATTCAATCTGAAACTGCGCAGAACCATCCTCTACAAGCTGGTCCAAAAAATAGGGCTTGCTAACAAAATCCCTCGTAGATGGCTTGATTGGTTCATTGACCGCAAGCAGGTGCGTCTCCAGCATGTGTCAGAAATCCTCCTCTTTCTGGTCGCAAAGGCAGCTGCCTATTTCGAAAGCGGAGCGGGTCACCCACAGAATTCGACTACAGGCAATGCCCCGATTGTCGTGGCTCCGTTCTCCAATTCCAGCCTGCGAGATTGGCCGATTGAAAGTTTTGGCAAAGTTGTCGCTGCTCTTTCGACCCGTGGTGAGGTGGTCCTCGTTGCCCGTGGCGAATGCCTGGAAGCGCTTGAGGAGGTTGCGAACATAGCTCGGGATCGTGGAGCCGCGAACATTCGGACGGCTGTCGACTTGTCGGAATTGGAATTCAATTATCTCGTGAATTCGGCCGCGCTCGTCGTTTCGAACAATTCAGGCACCGGGCATGTCGCTGCCCAGCTTGGCCGCCCTACTATCGGCATTTTCACGGCGTCACATCTACCGGAGATTTGGGGGTTTCGAGGTCCCCTGGTCAGCATGCTTATGAGTGTTATTGAATGTCGCGGGTGTGGTCTGGACCAAGTGCGGCATTGTCCGGTCAAAGTCCGATGCAAGTTCGACATCACGCCGGATCTCGTGATTGCCGAGGTAAACGCCTTGATGAATCATTGTAAGGGTACGGCACAAGCTTAGTGGCTCGCGGTCACCATAACCGCGATTGCCCGGATCTTGGTCGCTGATTCAATCGCTACAAACATCTAAAGGCCGAAATTCAGAATTGAATCGACTTGGTCGAAGGACCGCAGTGGCGATGTCACCCCCTGGGCCGGGCGACCATTTCGTTTTCGTTCGCATGCCCGTCCATAGCGACAGCGCCACTAACAGCAGATGAACCACACAAAGTGAGGGAGACCCCAATTAAGTGCCAAGCGACAGCTGGCCCAAGGCGCCTGGCTGAAGGCGCATGAAAACCTCGTCATCACCGGGCAGACCGGCACCGGAAAGACTTGGCTGGCCTGCGCCTTCGGACGTCAGGCCGCCCGGCTCGAATCATTCCGTGCTCTACCTGCGCATGCCGCGTCTGTTCGAAGATCTCGCCCTGGCGCGTCGCGACGGCCGCTTTCCCCGTCTCATCGACAAGCTGGCTCGGGTGCAACTGCTCATCCTTGACGACTGGGGCACCCACAGCCTGACCGACCAGCAGCGTCTCGATCTGCTGGAAATCTTCGAGGAGCGCTATCGCCGGAAATCAACGCTGATCACCGCCCAACTGCCGATCGCCCAGTGGCACGCCATGATCGGCGAGCATGAGAAAGCAAAAAACACCGCCGCCCTTGACCGGCGCCGAAAACGGCGAAATCAATCGCAAATGACTTCAACCAGGCAACCGAGCGCCGACCCCATCCTGCTGTCCGCGAATTAGTGAAACTGCTGTCCCCGATTTAGCGGAACGACTGTCTCGTTTTTGCGAAATACGCACGTCCGACGCAGCTTGCGTTGACAGAGGCGGTTTTACGCGCAATAGCACTTCCGCTCGGCCTATTTTTGTGGAGTTCAATTGTGGTTCGGCCAAGGGCGCTGGGCGCCGGACCGGCCCCGTGTAAAGAGAGAGAGAGACCCTGCATGGAAGAATTCTTACCGCGCATCGCCACTGGTGCCGGCATCGGCCCGGCTCTCGCAGAGAAGGCCGTTGGGTTAATGCTGGGTTTCCTGCAAAGCCACGCGGCCGACGGTCCCGTTGCCCGCATGATCGAGGCCATTCCGGGAGCTTCGGAATTAGTAGCGAAGTATCATGGCGACGACCCAGAGGGTGGCGGCCTTATGGGGCTCGGCCAGCAATTGATGAGTGAGGGTCTCAGCATGGCAAAGATCGCCGGCCTCGCCAACGAGACGATCGCCTTCACCAAGGAACGTGTCGGCGACGAACTCGTGGACGAGGTCCTCAATTCAGTTCCTGGCCTTCCCCAGTTCGTCTAATCAGCGGCAGCCGGGGGCGCATGACCTCGTGCGCCCGTACCGGCCGTTCTGCGCAGTAGGCATTCTCCGCCGAGCTTTCCGTACCGATCTCGCCAGACCACCAACCGCCGGGCACGCGAAGCGAGCGTTGGAGTACTTCATTCGTCTATTCCAAAATCGACCTCAGGCGAATCGATGTGTATAATTTCTGGCGGTAAGGGTTTATCCTGAACGCTTTCGATGAAGCCCGCGAGATAAGCAAACGTATTGTATTTCTCGAGGACCAACCGCTTCGCCTCTCGTATTGCGCCGCGACGCTCCTTCCAGAGGTCCGAGTTGATGATTTCTTGAATTTTTTGGATTACGTTCTTGTCCTCTGGGTCAATCAGAACCATTGAGTCCGAAGGGAAGAACCTCGTGATTGCCGGGCTGCCGTAATAGATCGGCATTGTTTCAGCAACGAAGCAGTCCATAAGCTTCTCTGTGAAATAGTAATCAGCACGAGTATTCTCGAAAGCTATACTGTAACGGTAAGGTGCGAGTGCGTTCCATTTATCTCCAATCAGCCGAAAACCTCGGCCGAACAGGTCAAAATCGAGCTCCTCTCTCAGCCGTTCCAGAAACGCCAGCCGATATCGATGCCCTTTAAGCAGGGCGATGTTACTGGTAATCCATGAGAGCCGAAGCGGCTTGTCCACGACTTCGCTGACCAGAAGTTGGTCATATGTCTTGTTTACAGACCAAGACCGAGTGATAGGTGGAGCCAAAACGAATCGGCGCCCTGCATTCTGCCGAGCAGCCAGCTCTGCGTCAGACGTCAGGACGATAGTATTTTTCCCCTGCCCTTCATGAAATGCGCGATGAGCTTTCGTCGGCGGTTCGCCGATTGCAAAAATTGTCCTGTTTGGGCTCGCCTCGATATCAACAGGGAGCCCAAAAAGAGAAGCAGAGTTAAAGACGATATGCCAATCGGGCACGAAGGATGTCGTGCGTACAAAAGCGACATTGTTCCAGATTCCACTGCCCTTTGGAGTGAGATGGTGGATTGCATCATCCAAAACGCCCCAAGAATCCAGACATGTAGCAACAATGGGCGCCGGACGTTCCGTCAACAATTTGGCCAACAAAGCAGTTCCACCCCATTCACTTCCGTTGGACCGGGAGCAACTTGTGCATCGGGCGCAACACCTCTCTGCGCCTGAAATAGCTCGCGATCCTGATCGATATCAAACACACGATTCTGTGCGACTTCGCGCCATTCGACAACTCATCTCTAAGACCGCGGGAATCCCTTCACTCGTGAAGGTACTCAATCGCCATTCCGGATTGCGGTAACATTGGGCAGCATAAACCTGCCGGGACCCGCCGTCGAGGCAATTGTCGCTTTGCACTTAACCAGGTTCTTCCTCACTTTGTGTGGTGATCAGGCCGGTTGAGTGGCAGCATGCGTGCCCTAAGGAGTTCGGAGCCCGCTCTGCCGTACATCGCACGCTTGATCGTCTTCAGGCGGTTGATCTGCCCTTCCGCCTGGCCGTTGCTCCACCGTAATTCAATGGCATTGCGAACGGCGTCAACGTCACGGCGTAGGACCCGAGCGAAACGCGTGATGGCGACGAGCCCGGAGTTGACGGCATCCTCGATCCAAGTGTCGAGCTTGTCCAATTCACAGGCCCCGCAAAATGCCGCGGAAGCGCATGGCAAGCCTGCGCATCGTGGCAAACTCATGTGATCCTTGCTTCAGGACGTCGACCTTTCTCGCCTGGTTGATCGTCAGCATACCCCGGGCCTTCATGCAGAGGGCCGCGGCGACTACCGGCGAGATCACATGGCCGGTCGCCGGATCCTGGATGGGGACAGCATCGCGGGCTGGTTGATGGCGTATGATCGAAGCAGGCGACGCACTGTCCTCGCCCGTCCTCTCGGCGCGGCGCCAGCTTGGGAGAAGCCGCTCCAGATTCGAGAAACTGCCCGTGTAGCCGCGCTGTTTGATATCGTGGAACAGGTGTCGTCCGCAGCGATTGCCGTCTCTCCAGGACTGGCTAAGAAACGCCTCGAAATATAAGGGGGACGTCGGCTCGACGCGGCCCTGCGTCGGTCGGGTGGCGTGTCGAAATTCAGCCATTTGGCGATGCTGCGCCGGCCGTAGCCGGTACGACGGGCGATCTCGGAACAGGACAGCCCTTTCCTTGCGCAAGGCGTGAACCATTTCGAACACCGTCTGCCGCGATTGTCGATGAGCGTGGCGCACCCGGCGCCGATGCGTTGCGTCAACGTGCGGATCATCCTGCATCAGATCGACTTGCGCGCTCCCGATACCCTTATCGGGCAGCAATGCAGGCCCCGTGGCGCGGCCCGAAAGGCTCATCTGCTCCTCGATTGCGACCCGCAGATTCTACATGAGATGGAACCGATCAGCCACCTGGCGCGCTTGCGGTGCACCCTCGCGAACAGCTTGCGCATAGAGCCCGCATCGGTCTCGGCTCACGATCTCGACGGAAGGGTGCCGCTCTAGCCATTGCGACGCACTCGCCACGCTTCTGTCATCCAGGATGTCGACAACCGAATGGCGCTCCAGGTCCACGATCATCGTGCCGTAGCGCCATGATCGCCGCCAGCTCCAGTCATCGATGCCAACGACCCGAATGGTGGAGTTGCTGTGAGCGACCGCGGCATCTCGCTTCAGCTGCCACAGGATAGTGTCGTCGCAGACCGGCATGCCGAGCCGTCGCATCAAGCGCTCGCCGGGACGGCCGCCGGTGCTATGGCCGAGCAGACCGACAATCTCCGCGACCCTCCAAGGGGAAGCAATCGTCGGCAGACGGTCGGTGAATGTTTGTCGTTCACATTTCTGATGTGCGCACCGCCAGCGGCTCAACCGAGGCTTCACCGTCACGGTCTTGCCCTGGACCGGCAGATTCTGAAGACTGCGGTTGGACCAGCCATGCCGACTTCGGGTCCGTCGTCCGCAATCTGGGCAAAATGCCGAACGCCGGTCCGGCAGCGGAAACAAGCCAACTGTCATCATCAGTGAGCGCGACACCCCGTATTTTAGCCCCTGGGCCGGGGGACCATTTTGTTTTCGTTCGCATGCCCGCACATAGCGGCATCCCTCGCCAACGGCGAATGAACCACACAAAGTGAGGCAGAGCCCCATTAACTGCCAAGCGACACGATCCTTGGCTGCGTACCCGTCCTCGACGATTCCCTCGGAGCATCATTCCTGGCTAGTCCTTTTACCCGGCCATACGCGATCAGCCACTCACGGCCCGGACGAAATGCGCAAAGCTGGCCGCCGCACGTCACAATGCGCAGCGCCTTATTTGGACGATGCTGATATTTTTTCTTCAACGATTGGTCTCAATGCGAAAGGGCTAGGCCGATCGTTGCCTGGCCGAGCGCCAGACCGCCGTCGTTTGCGGGAATGCTTACGTGCGCCAGCCCCTCCAATCCTGCGACTGTGAGCTCGGCAAGTACGCCTTTGAGCAGCAGCCGATTCTGGAAAGCGCCACCGGACAGTGCGACCGTGCCGACGCCGTTTTCGTTAGTGAGTCCGATGGCCTTCCGCGAGATGATCTCTATCAGCGTCCTGTGGAAGCGCGCAGCAATCAGCCCGGTTTCGGCGCCCAAAGCCTGATCACAAAGAAGCGCTTCCCACAGACCTTTCCAGGAGATAACCGGTCCCTTCCGCGAGGTTGCTGGCCAAGCCTCGGCCGCATCCATGAACGGGCTGGCGAGCGCCTCCATCTCCATGCCGGCTTGCCCCTCGTAGCTCTGGCGCTCCAAACAGATGCCGAGGACTGCCGCGCAGGCATCGAAAAGCCGCCCCGCCGAGGAGGCAAGCGGAGCATTGACGCCCCTCTCGATCATCCGGTCCAGCACCCGAAGCGGCTTTTCGGCCAAGGCGGGGACGAAGGGCCGATCGGCAGGAAGCTTGGCCAGGAAATCCGGACCGAAAGCTGCCCGCAGATGCGCATAGGCATTGCGCCACGGCTCGAGGCTGGCCTTGTCGCCGCCGGGCATGGCGACCGGCTCGAAGTATGCCAGCCTCCGGAACCCTCGATAGCCGCCGAGCAGGAACTCGCCGCCCCAGATCGTGCCGTCATCGCCGTATCCGAGACCGTCGAGGATAATGCCCAGCACCGGCGGTGCGTCGATTGCGCGGCCGTGCTGGGCAAGGCACGAGGCGAGATGCGCGTGATGGTGCTGGACCTGCACAAACCTCGCCGCGGTCTCACGGGCAAGCTCCATGGCAAGCTGGGTCGAACGGTAGCCCGGATTCCGGTCGGCCACAATGAGGTCCGGCTTCGTGTCGAACAGGCTTCGATACAGCCCCAACGCCTGCCTCCACGCGTTCTGGTTCTTCAGCTCGTCGAGGTCGCCGAGATGCTGCGACAGCAGCGCGTTGCCGTCGCCCGCCAGGCAGAACGCGGCCTTTAGGTCGCCGCCCGCAGCCAGCGCCCTGACCGGGCCATCGAAGCCCGCCGGCAGCGCCAGCGGCTCCGGCGCGAAGCCGCGCGCGCGCCGCAACACCGAAATGCCGTGCCCGTCGAATCGCACCACGCTGTCGTCGAGCCGGTTGACAATCTCGCGGTCGTGCATCAGCCAGAAGTCGGCGATCCCGGCAAGCTCCTGCCGCGCCTCGTCATTGTCCGTGCATTGCGGCTCGCCCGAACGATTGCCGGAGGTCATCACCACCGGACCGTCCAGCGCCCGCAGCAAGAGATGATGCAACGGCGTGTAGGGCAGCATGAAACCGAGCCGCTCGTGCTGCGGCGCCACGCCCGCCGCAACGCCGCAGCTGTCACGGCGCTTCACCAGCACGATCGGCGCCGCTCGGGCGGCAAGCGCCACGCGCTCCTCGCCCGACAGCTCCGCGAATTCGGCAAGCTGCTCCAAGTCGCGCGCCATCAGCGCGAACGGCTTACCGTCGCGCTTCTTGCGGGCGCGCAGCTGCGCCACCGCCGCTTCGTCCGTCGCGTCGCAGGCGAGGTGGAACCCGCCGATGCCCTTGATCGCGACGATCCGCCCTTCCCCGATCAGCGCCGCCGCCTCGCGGATCACCGCCTGCGGGCCGCCGCCGACCACGACGTGGTCTGGACCTTCCAACCAGACGCGCGGGCCGCAGGCCGGGCAGGCGATCGGCTGGGCGTGATAGCGGCGGTCGCCCGGATTTTCATACTCGGCCCGGCATTCCTCGCAGGTCGAAAATCGTGCCATAGCGGTCGAGCGGCGGTCATAGGGGATAGCCTTGACGATTGACAGACGCGGCCCGCAATGCGTGCAATTGGCGAACGGGTAGAAATAGCGCCGGTCCTTGGGGTCGAGCACTTCCGCAAGACATTCCAGGCAGCAGGCGGCATCGGGCACGATGCCGGTCTTCACCCGCCCGCCCGCGCTCGCCGCTATGGCGAAGCCGCCCGCCGGCCGCGGCCCCTCAAGCGTCGCCGTCTCGATCCCGTCGATCCGCGCCAACGGCGGGCATTGCGCCTTTAGCCTGTCCGCGAAGGTCTCGAACTCGGCATCGCTGCACCACAGCGCGATCTCCACGCCTGCAGCATCGTTGCGGACGTGACCCGATAGCCCCATAGCGGTCGCGATGCGCCACACTGTCGGCCGGAAGCCGACGCCTTGCACCAGCCCCGTCACCCGGACCAGGCGTCCCTCCACTGCGGGCTCGGCGAGCGGCGGGCCCATCAGCGCACCGTGCACACTATGCACGGGTCCAACGACCGCACGATGTGCTGGACTGCAACCGGCTCGGTCTCGCCGAGCCGCACCGGCGCACCTTCGAGCGCCAGCTCCAGCGGGCCACGATTGCCGGCCCAGTCGCGTGGCGAAAAGTTCTGCAATGCGTAGAGCAGGTCGATCTGCGCGTGGTGGCGGCGACGAACCGCGATCTGGAGAAAGAGCTGCACCCCGTTCTTCAGCGTGAGCGTGAGGTTTTCCGGATGACAGAGCTTGGTGATGTACTGGTAGATGCCGGCCTCGTTGATGCCGTCGATGGTGTCATGCGCGTCGGTGTAGCCCGAGATGATCATGCGCACGATGTCCGGCCAGCGGGTGCGCGCCTGCTTCAGGAACTCGGTGCGGCAGGTGCCGGCTATGCGCTGGTCACACAGGATGATCTGGATCCATTCCATCTCCAGGATCGAGCTGGCGGCCTTGGTGTCGCTGGCTACGTGGACATCGAAATCCTCGCTCAGGACGCGCCGTTGCGCCTCCAGCGAGCGGATTTCGTCGTCGACGATCAATATGCCCGGCAGGTCGCTCACGATGCCTTTTTCCTTCCCTCCCGGCCGGCCTGCCAGGCGACGTCGCGGTGGCGGGCGATCGTCACTGGGGTGCGCGACTTCGGCACCTTGTGCACGAAATTATGCCGCGCGACGTGGTAGCTTGGGTCGAAGCCATAGAAATTGCGGCGCATCCGCGAAAGCTCCTCCTCGCGATAGGCGCAAAGCGGCTTGGCCGCCTCGTCGGCTGCGCGCCGGGCTTGTTTTTCGGCGAGCAACCCCGGAAACTCTTCGCTCCCGGCCAGCGCGGCAGCCGACGCCCTCACTTGCGCCGTGAACAGCTCGCTTGCCCCCGCGAACACCCGGTTGGCCAGATTCAGATTCAGCGCCTCCTTCGCGCCCATCGGCAGGCGCGCTGCCGCGATCCGGCGGGCATTCTCAGTCCCGCAGCAGCTCGGCAGGAGATAGGTCCAGAACTCCGAGCCGTAGAGATTGCCCATGTCCTTGTAATGCGGGTTGAGGATGACGCTCGAGCGCATCCAGAGCTGGTCGGTGCTGCGGGCGAGAAACACGCCGCCCGCTGCCGCATTTCCGGCAAGCGCTGCTACGGTGATGTGGCTTGTCGTGCGGATGATCGCATCGGCGAGGTCGTCGATGGCATTGATGTTGACCCAGGAATCGTCGGCCGCGCTGTCGGCCGCCTCGATCCGGTTGAGGTCGAGCCCGTTGGACCAGAACTGCGGCCCTCCGCACAGCACGATCGCCCTGGTCGGACGCTCCGTCGCTTTTGTATAAGCGTCCAAAAGTCTTCGACAGGCGTCCTTTCCCATTGCACCGTTATAGAAGGGGAAGTGCAGATAGCCGACCGCAGCTTCTTCTTCGTAGATGATGTCCTGATAACCGCCCGGTGAATTGAGCGGGATCTCCGGCAGGTCTGCAACTTCCTTCGCGAAGACCATGGTCGCCGGCAGCTTGAACGGGTGTGGCGAATTGGGATGCCGGACATGGCCGATCCACAACGCGCCGTCGCCGGTGACGATGGCGATCGCCGGCCCGCTTCTGGCGGCGACCACTCCCGGCTCGGGGAGCGATATCTTGCCCCGTTCACCCCGCGCGAGAGGCAAGTCACCCCCTGGTTCACGTGCGTCTCGCGCGTCGAAAAGGAAGACCGTTTCGCCGAAAAGTTCGTCCCGCACGCCGGGCGCGCCGTCGGCTGCTGCGATATTCTTCAGCACCGTTTCGGTCGTGTCGGCAGCCCAATCGATCCGCCGGTCCGCCTGTTTGATCGCGTCCCGCCACCGGCCCAGCGGCGCTACAGATTGTTCTTCCAGGGCAATCGGCTTTTCGCCCTGCTCGAACCGCGCGATCGCTTCGAGCACCGCCGTCACCGCCGCGTCGGTCACCTCGTTGCTGTAGAGGCTCGATTTCGTCGCCTTTCGCATCGCGAAGGTGGCGCTCGCCCAGACCGGCCCCGCATCCATTTGGGCCGCCGCTTCCAGCACCGTGACACCCCACTGCGTCGCCCCGTCCACCATCGCCCAGTCCAGCGCGGAGGGGCCGCGGTCGCCGACGATGCCTGGGTGAACGATCATACAGCATCGATTTTCATAGACTTCTTTCGGGATTGCCCGCTTCAGAAACGGGGCAATAACGAGGTCCGGCCGAAACAAATCTACCGCCTCCATGGTCCGCTCGTCGTTGACGTCCATCTCGACCGAGACCTCGTGTGCGTGCTCGCCAAGCGCCACGAAAATCCTCTGACTCAAGGCGTTGAAGGCGGTGACGAGAAGCAGAATGCGCATCTTCAGCAGATCCTCGGGAGCTGTTCCCCGGCGATCCAGTCGACCACGCGCATACCGCCAAGTCTCGTTTTCATCCGCACCAGCGCATGCTGGTCTGTGACGACTTCGCCAATGATTGCGGCATCCCGGCCCATGGGATGAGCGCGTATCTCGGCGAGCAAAGTCTTCGCGTCTTGCGCCACGCAGATGGCGATCAGCTTGCCTTCGTTGGCAACATTCAGCGGGTCGAGGCCGAGCAGTTCGCACGCCGCCGCGACCTCCGGCTTCACCGGAACCGCCGCTTCCCGGATTACCATTCCGACCTTGGACTGCTGCGCGATTTCGTTCAGCGTCGCCGACAGTCCGCCGCGCGTGGGGTCACGCAACACCCGGATACCAGGAACGGAGCCAAGCATCGCCGCCACCAGATCGTGCAGAGCTTGGCTGTCGGAGATAATTTCCGTTTCAAAATCAAGGTGTTCGCGCTTCGACAGGATTGCGACTCCGTGGTCGCCCATGGTGCCGGAGACAAGGATTGCATCGCCCGGCCGGGCATTGCTTCCGGAGATGTCTGTGCCGTCCGCCAGCACGCCAACAGCGGTCGCGGAGATGAAAACGCCGTCGCCTTTGCCCTTCTCCACCACCTTGGTGTCGCCCGTAACCACGGGTACGCCTGCTTCCCGGGCGGCAAAAGCCATTGAAACAACTATTCTTTCCAGTTCGGCCAACGGAAAACCTTCCTCCAGGATGAAGGACGCGGACAACCAGAGCGGCCGCGCGCCCATCATGGCGACGTCGTTAATCGTGCCGTGGACCGCCAGTGCTCCGATATCCCCGCCCGGAAAGAACAGAGGCGAGATGACATGCGCGTCCGTTGCCATCACCAGGCGTCCGCAGACGGTGCCGAGCAGGGCCGCGTCGTTAGCCTGGGCCAGGAACTCGTTGGCCAGATGTCTTTGAAAAATATCCCGAATCAGCTCGGCCATCGCGCGGCCGCCCGCGCCATGCGTCATGTCCACCGCGCCGCGGACCGACGAGGTGGTGACGGCTAGGCTGGGATCGTTCGCGCTCATTATTCCGCCGCCTCCAACAGCTTCGGCTCGCGGAAACGGCCATAGGTCCAGTAGGCCGCGCAGGCGCCTTCGGAGGAGACCATGCATGAGCCAATCGGGTTCTGCGGCGTGCACACGGTGCCGAACAGCTTGCAGTCGGTCGGCTTCTTCACCCCGCGCAGGATCGAAGGGCATTCGCAGGACTTCACCTGGCGCGAAGCCTTGACCGACAGCTCGAAACGCTTCTCGGCGTCGAAATCGGCATAAGCGTCGCGGATGCGCAGGGCGCTGTAGGGCACGGTGCCGAGGCCGCGCCAGTCAAAGGTCTTGCGCAGCTCGAAGACCTCGCTCACCAGTGCCTGCGCCTTGAGGTTGCCCTCCTCGGTCACGACGCGGGTATATTCGTTCTCGACCTCGTGCCGGTCTTCATTGACCTGCCGGATCAGCATCAGGATGGACTGCATGACGTCCAGCGGTTCGAAGCCGGCGATGACAACCGGCTTCTGGAATTCCTCGGCAAAGAATTCATATGGCTGCGAGCCGATCACGGAGGAGACGTGCGAAGGTCCCAGAAACCCGTCAATCTTGACGATGCCCAGTTCCCGCACTTCCGGCGATTCAAGAATGTGAGAGATCGCGGCCGGCGTGAGCACATGGTTGCAGAACACGCTGAAATTCTTGAACCCCTCGGCTTGCGCCGTCTTGATCGCGACGGCCGTCGGCGGCGTCGTGGTTTCGAAACCGATGGCGAAGAAGACGACTTGCCGCTCGGGGTTTTCACGCGCGATCTTTAGGGCATCGAGCGTTGAATAGACCATGCGGACATCCGCTCCGTCCGCCTTGGCGCGGATCAGGCTGCGTTGCTTGGTGCCCGGCACGCGCATCATGTCGCCGTAGGTGCAAAGGATGACCCCGTGCCGCTCGGCGAGCTCCACCGCATCGTCGAGGCGAGAGATGGGAAGCACGCAAACGGGGCATCCGGGTCCGTGCACGAAATGCACGTTCTGCGGCATCAGGTCCTGCACGCCGTGGCGAAAAATCGCATGCGTGTGCCCACCGCAGAACTCCATGAAATGGTAGCTCTTTTCCGGATCAGCCTCGATCGCGATGGCGCCGGCGATGGTCTTCGCAAGCTCCTGGTCGCGATATTCGTCGACATATTTCACGCCGAAATCTCCTCCAGCCCCTCCTCCAGCACGCCCGCTTCGGCCATCAGCTGCAGCGTGCGCTCGGCCTCCTCGGGGCTCACCTTGTGGAGCGCATAACCGACATGGACGAGCACGAAATCGCCAAGCGAAACGTCTGCCACCAAAGCCAATGAGATGCGCTTCGTGACCCTGTCGAACGCGACCACGGCCATGTCGTCATCGAGCAGTTCAACGACGCGGGCGGGAATGGCCAGGCACATCAGGCTGCTCCGAGCTCGGCCGCCCGCCGATGGCCGACTAGCGCCATGGCGCGGACCGCGCCGATCCAGGCCGTCCAGTCCGACATCCCCTCGCCCGTGCGCGCGGAAACCCTCAGCACCTTGATCCGCGGGTTCACCTTTCGGGCGTTGGCGATGCAGGCCTCCACGTCGAAGTCGAGATGCGGCAACAGGTCAGTCTTGTTGAGGATCATGAGATCGGCGGCGGCGAACATGTCGTGATATTTCAATGGCTTGTCCTCTCCCTCGGTGACTGAGAGCACCACCACCTTGTGTGCCTCGCCTAGGTCGAAGCCCGCCGGACAGACGAGGTTTCCCACGTTTTCGACGAGGAGCAGGCCTCCTTCGGCAAGGTCGAGGTGATCTGCGGCATGGCCGACCATATGCGCGTCGAGGTGGCAGCCCTTGCCGGTGTTGACCTGGATCGCGGGCGCGCCGGTGGCGCGGATGCGGTCGGCATCATTGGAAGTCTGCTGGTCGCCCTCGATCACGGCGATCGGCAACTTGCCCTTCAGTGCCTCGATCGTGCGGCAAAGCAGCGTCGTTTTGCCAGAGCCGGGGCTGGAGACGAGGTTGAGCGCAAGCACGCCGCGCTCGGCGAACATTTTCCTGTTCGCATCGGCATACTCGTTGTTCTTGGAATGGATATCCTTTTCCAGCTTGACCATCCGCGCCTGGCTCATGCCCGGCGCACGGGTGCCACCGGGGCCCGAGCCACAATCGTGCACATGATCGTCATGATGGGGGCCGTGATCATGATCGTGGTGGTGATCATGATCGTGGCCGTGATGATGGTGATGGCCATGCGCCTTGCCCTCGATCCGGACGGCGCCCTCGCCGCATCCGCAAATAGTGCACATCAGCTCACCTCCAATTCCCTGATCTTCATTTCTTGGCCGCCGGTCACCTGCAGCTGATGGCTTCCGCAGTCCGGGCATGGATCAAAGCGTGCCGCGATCGGCACGCTCTGGCCGCAAGGCATGCACCAGGCCCTGCCTTCCGTCTCGACGATTTCCAGCCTTGCGTCTTGCGCCAGAGAGCCACGCATGACGACATCGAAGCCGAACTTCAGCGCCTCGACCTCGACAGCGGATAGCCGCCCGATTTCCATGCAGACGCGGCCCACCTTCCGAAAATCCTGTCTCGCGGCCTCTTCCTCGATGATGCCACGGACGCTCTCGCATATCGCCATCTCGTGCATCAGCGGAGCCTGATATCGTAGCCGACGCAGGGGTCGATGGCCCGGACCAGGAGATCGGCCTGGACCGCCAGATCTTCACGTCTGGATGCAGCGAGCGCCGAAAGCGAGCTCGCGGCAATGCCGCTCTCGGCGAAATGAATGCTGGTCGGAGCCGTGATGGCGTAGTCGGCGATTCGGTCGTCGTTCAAAACAATCCGATGTTCCAGCCGGCCGCGTGCTGCCTCGGCGAAGGCAGTAGCAGAGCGGCCCCCGTTCTCGTCGCGAAAGACTTCGCGCGTAGGCACTTCGGACCCCTCCGCGACATCCCGCAGGGCCGCGAGCCCTCCGGCGATCTGCGCCGGCAGCGTCGATGCCTCGACCACGCGGGCAGCCAGCCGCGCGGCCAGGCCGGCTCCACCGTTTTCGGAAAGGAAAGCGCGAACGAGCGGCGCACCAGCCTGCCTGGCGAGGCAGCTCGTGTCGGCCGACGTTTCCTTCGGCAAATGTTCGTTTCCCCCGTTTGTCGTTTCGGGGTGGCCTATCATGGCCCAGCCCCTTGCCAAGACCGGGGCGATGAGACGGGCCGCAATCGTGCCGCGCTCCATAGCCCACTGCGCGAAGGCATCGCGATCCATCTCGCCAAGCGGCTTTTCGCCTTCGTAGACCACGGACTGCGTTAGATGGCTCGCTTCGGCGGCCGTTTCGGCAGCGTCCGCGCCCGGAATCCCCACGCACACGCCGGGAACGAACGCATTCCCGCCTGGAAAAAGTGCCTGCTTGAGGCGCTGCGGCAGGCGCATAGACCGGCGCAGGGTTTTACCGTCGGCAGGCTCGCCCGCGAGACTGGCAGTATCCAAGCCAATGCGCAGCAGGTGCTCGCGCAGCGTTTCGGTAAGCACAAGAAGCCGCCGCGCTTGCTTCGTGCGCCGGTCCGTCCCGATCTCCAGGGCCGCCTCGGCTGCCTCAACGCTCGCCGCGGACTGCGCAATACTACAGACACTGAACAGCGAACCGATCGCCGAGATGACCTCCGTCACCGGCCGGGCTCGCACGATCGGGCCAAGCGCAACCGGGCGCGGCGGCGTGACGATGGCTTCCATAACGCGACCGCCATCGCAGACGAGATCGATGGAGACGCGGCCATCAACGCTCATGCAGCGGTCTCCTCCTTGTCGCCCAAACCGAACAGCCAGCGGCGGGTCAATTTCGCCGGCTGGGAGCTCGCGGGTGTTCCGGCTGTCTCAACCTCGTCCAACGCGCTTGCCTCTTCCTCAGGTAGCCGGCCTTCCCAGACACGGATCATCTCGCCGTCTTCGTCTTCTTCCGCCTCACGGTTGAACAGTTCCGCAAGCACCTGCCGCGCGGCCTCTTGCGCACTCTCCTGGTCGGCGAATTCGAACATCGGCGAGAACAGCGAGCACATGCGGTAGCAGCCGAGCTCCTCTTCATAGGCCCGGAAGAACTCGAACCGGCCCGCCGGGAATGATGCATGCTCCTTCGTGCCCGTAGGCACGCGCGGGCGCGCTTGCCCGTCGCCAAATGGTAGAAGCACGAGGTTCATGAACCAGGGCGTGACAAGAACCGCGAGCCATTTGCCCTGCCACTGCCGCACGCCCACCGCGCTGACGCAAAGCGCCGGATTGAGGATCGGAATTCCTGCCATGGCCGTCCGTTCGATCCGCTGAAACACGAACTCTAGATGGGCAGCGACGGCTTGCGAATGATCCATGTCAATCGCTCACGACCATGAAGCCCTGCTTGGAGCCGTCACAGGTGGGGCAGCTCCAGTTGGCCGGCAGTTCGGCGAAGGGCGTGCCGGGCGGGATCTGCCAGTAGTCGTCGCCCTCAGCCGGGTCGTAGACATGCCAGCAAATCCTGCATTCGAGCCGCGACATCGGGCCGATCTTGGCATTGTCGCCGCCATATGAACCGGCAAAGAAGGAGTCGTTCACCGGTAGACCTCCAGGATTTCGAGGAGCCGCTGGCGGCTGTCCGCAATATCCTCGGGCGCAGCGCGGACCACCCCCGGCAAGGCCGTGACCTCGATCGTGTTGAGGATGAGATCGTCGGTCGAATTGAAGAAGCGCACCCACCAGACGCCGCGCGTCCCCGTCGTGGTCACGCGGCAATTGCCGTAGCCACGCGACAGCACGACCACCGGCCCGTGGCCAAGCAGGCCGTCGAGGAAGGTCAAGTCCTCTTCAGTGTGCGGCAGCAGCGACAGGTTTATGGCGTGCGGCCCGACGTCGGGCCCGACGAGCGGGATGCGGCCATTGAGCTCCGAAATCAGCGGCGGCGCGTTGAAGACGCCCGTCGGATAGGTCGCCGGCGCAGCGAGCGTATTGCGGCAGCCGGCGAAGGCCCTCTCCAGCACGGCCGAGGGAAAGGCGCCGACCTCGACGAAATCGCGCACGAGCCTGCCATCCGTTCCGGTCTGGCGCACGCGCCAGATACCGGCGAGCACCGACTCCTGAGCCTTCAGGTCGTCGCCGCAGATGATCAAGACCTCGCCCTCGCCCAGCGCCTGGTCGATCAGCGCAAGATTGGCGTCGTCGAGGCCGGAAAGATCATGCACCGCGTTTTCGCAATCCGGCGAGGACCGGCCGAGGCTTTCAGCCAGCGCGGAGAGCACCGCCAAAGCAGCTTCGAGCCCGGCGACATTTTCCTTCTCCGGCAACATGGGTGACGCAGAGGTCGCCATGCCCTTCGGCATTTCCATATACTGCAAGTCGCTGCCGTCCCCTTCGCTCGGCTGTGAACCCGGCCCGATGCCGCCGAATAGCGATGCTGCCATGATGCGCCCTCCCGGCCGCTTTCGCTCACTGGAAATGATCGTGGTCGTGACGGTCGTGGGTCGCGCAGGCTTCGGGAAGCTCGAAACGCGGCGGCGCGCTCGGCCCGCGCCTCAGTTTGCCGTCGATCTCAGTGAGGTAGTCTTCCCAGTCGAGCACGCGCTTTATGGCGCCGAGATATTCGCCGTTCCTCAGGAAGACAAGCGCCGGGAAGGCGTCGAAGCGATAGCGGCTTTGCAGCTCGCGTTCGCTCTCGCGCGATACCACGGCGGGCTTGAACACGCCCTGGAAGGCCTGCACCAGCTCCGGGAGGATCACCGCCACATCGTTGCTCTCGGCGAGCCGCAACCAGTCACCGGGAAAAAACAGCGCGGTGAGGTCGTGGGCCTCGGCGAATGCGTCGATGTTCGCCTCGTCAACCACCGGGATGCGGTGGCGCTCCATCATCATGGTGAGAACGGGTGAAAACATGGACTCAGGCGTCCTCCGTGCCTTGCGGTGAAAGGGCTTGCCCCGGCCGCAAATGCTCCGGCAGTTGCGGCTCGCGGCCGACCAGGTCGGCGAAGAGGTGGTCGAGGTCGGTGTCGCCGGCGAGCGCACGCTCCGTCGCTTCGATCGCGTCGGCGATCAGGCGCGCCGTCTCGGCAGTGACAGTCTCGCGCGCGGTGTCGAGGAAGGCGAGTATCCACGTACCCGCTGGCTGGTCGCCCACCAGGGTCATATCGAGGCGCCGCGTGCCGCTGCGACCGGTGCACAGGGCAATGCCGCCGCTGCATTCAACCACCTGGAAGGGAACGCCGACACACATCAGCCCTGCCTTCCAGACGATTGCAAAAGCGCGTCGACCTCGCACTCGAAATTCGCCGGACCAGCGAAGGCACCATTCTCGAGAAGCCGCGCGCCGTGACGACAGGCCTCTTCCGGTCGGGGTCGACCGCTCTCGTAGATGCCGATGCGCATTTCGCGCGAGGCGAGCGTCTCTTCTTCGGCCAGCGGTTCGGTGCGCTTGGCGATCGTCGCGCCGAGCCAGGCGAGCCACTCGATGGCGATCTCGATTGCAGGCTCGATCTGAGCCTTCACCGCGGGCCGGAGACTGCCGCCGTAGTCGTCCAGCTCGACCGGTTGCACGCCGACGAGAAGGAGATGGGCGGGATAGTCACCCATCATCTCGGCCATGGCGAGAACTTCCTGAAAGCCAGTCTGGTGGAGCGAAATCTTCTTCACACCGAGGAAGGCCGGCACCTCGCTGCCTTCGACGAGCTTCAGCGTGCCGGGCGCCAAGCCGTAGTCGACCGCGTCGAACACCACGAGGATGTCGGCCTCGCGGATATGTTGGAGGAGGTAGATGCCCTGCGTGCCGCCATCCATGGCCCGGACGTTGTCCGCCGTTTCGCAGAGCCGGTGGAACTCCTCCACCACGCGGATGCCGAAGCCCTCGTCGGCCCATAGCAGATTTCCGATGCCGAGCACGAGCACCCGTGGCGCGTCGTTCATTGGGAAGCCTCCTTTCGACCTTTTTCTTCCAGCAGCAAGAGGCGGGCCAATTGGCCGGGGGCCGGCAAATGGTTGCGAAATAGGTTGATCTCTGGATAGCGAACGACGCGTATGGAAAGCGCGATGACGATTTTACCGCACAAACGGAAAGTATCCTTCCATTGACGGATACGGCAACGGCCGGACTGAGAACCGAATTCCAGGCCGATGGAAAGTTTGCGTTCACTCGCCCTCCCCACTCCGCCTCGCTCCGCACCTTTGCCCTGAAAGGGATAGAGGAAGGGCGCCGGGCGTTGCGGTTGGCACTTCCTCTCCCCGTCGAACGGAGGAGAGGTGTCGAGGCAAGCCGAGACGAAGTGTGGATCGACTTGAAGGCAACCCGTCTTGAAGAAAAGAGCCGGGGGCGGGGGGCCGCCCCCCCGCCGCGGGGGGGGGGGGCAGCGGGAAAGGGCGAGAGTAGGGGCGCCGGACGGCGCCATCGCGCCGCCCCCCCCCCCGGCAGGTGAGGTCGCGAAAGTCCTAGTGGGAATCACGAGGCGCGCCGTTGCCGCGAAAGGTCCGCCAGCCGGAGAACATCGAGGAGATGATCGACTGCTTCGACATGATGTCCTCGCGCACCGCGGCATAGATATGGATGATCACGAAGCAGATGATCACCCACATGCCGAGATGGTGCCAGGTATGCACGTCCTGACTCTGACCGAGAAGTGGGATGACCCAGCTCGAGAACAGGTCGTACTGCCAGGACCCCATGCCGGCCCCCTCGCCGTAGAGCGCCAGTCCGGTCACGATCATGAAGATGGTGAACCAGACGAACAGGAAGTGCATGGCGAGCGTCGCGAGCGGGTTGTGCCCGGAACACTTCATCGGCTCGCTCACCAGCATGGCGTACCAGAGCACCTCGTGCCAGAGCTCCTTCCAGAACCGTCCGTTCCAGACAGGCGGGAGGAATATCTGCCGGGAATGCTCGTTGCCGGCGAAGACCCAGTAGATGCGGAATGCGAAGCCGACGATCAGGACATAGCCCGCAACGAAATGCAGGTAGCGTATCCAGCCGAAGAGGAAACTGGAACTCGCCTCGCCGCCAACCGCCGGCGGCGGCGAGCCGATCAGGTAGCCGGTGCCGGCAAGCATGAGGATGGCGAAGGCATTGACCCAGTGCCAGAGGCGCAGCGGCGCCTCGTAGACATAGACCCCTTCTTCGCCATGCGGAGTTTGGCTCGCGCTCATGGCCGCCCCCTAGCCGCCGAACACGAGCGTAGCGCCCGAGCCGGCAATGACCATGCCGAGCCCGGCGCGCGCCCAAGGCGACGACGCGAGCCTGAGGCCGATGCCGGTGCCGGCCAGATGCAGCGCCGCGGTCGAGAGCGTGAAGCCGGCAATATAGGCAAGTGCCGCGCCGGTCGTCTCGCTCGCATGGGCATGGCCATGGAAGAGGGCGAAGAACCCGGCAAGGCCGATGCCGAGCATGCCGGGAAGGCCGGCACCGGCGACGATCATGATGCCGAGAGCAAGCACGGATAGCGCGATCATGCCTTCGACCGCTGGCAGGCGGATGCCGGCAAAGGCCAACGCCGCACCCGTCATCATCATCGCCACGAAGGTTGCTGGGCCACCAGGACCCGCGACGGCATGGCCACCGCCGACCAGACCCCGACCGCCGCCATGGCGAGAAGGTGGTCGAGTCCCATCAGCGGATGGGCGATGCCGGCGGCGAACCCGTCGGCATGCCCTGCGCCGACATGGGCGAGCGCCGGGCTGGCAAGGACCGCGAGCGAAGCTGCGGCGCCAAGTTTCAGGATAGCGTGTCTCATTTCGATTCCTCCCCTAGCGCACTTTGACATTGGCAAGTTCCTGTCCGTCCGGACCCATGACATGGGTCGAACAGGCAAGGCACGGATCGAAGCTGTGGATCGTCCGCAGGATCTCGACCGGCTCCTCCGGCCGCTCCACCTTGGTCTCCATCAGCGACGCTTCGAAGGCGCCGATATTGCCGGCATGGTCGCGTGGCGAGCCGTTCCAGGTGGTCGGCACGACGCATTGGTAGTTTTCGATCCGGCCGTTCTTGATGCGTATCCAGTGGCCCAACGCCCCGCGCGGCGCTTCGGTGAAGCCGACCCCCTTGACTTCGGCGGGCCAGGACTTCGGATCCCATTTCTGGGTATTGGCCGTCGAGCTGTCTCCAGCCTTGATGGTGGCGATCAGCTTGTCCATGAAGTAGACCTGCTTGCGGGCCGCCCACTGTGCTTCCAGCGCGCGCGCAGCGGTGCGGCCGAGCGTCGAGAACAGCCCCGTCAGCGGTACGCCGAGTGCCCGCAGCGTCGAGTCGACCTGCTCCTTGATCTCCTCGTGGCCCTGGACGTAGCCGACGACATAGCGGGCGAGCGGCCCTACCTCCATCGCATGGCCGCGCCAGCGCGGCGCCTTGATCCAGGAATATTTCGCGCTCTCGTCGATTTCGCGGATGTCGGTGCGCGTGCCCTTGGCATTCGGCCCGAGCTGATAGTTCGGCTCCGTGATACCATCCCATGGATGCAGGCCCTTCGCCTCGTCCGGGTATTTGTACCAAGAGTGGGGCACAAACTCCTGGATCTGCTCGGGATCGCGCACGTCAACGGGCAGCACCTCTTTGAGGTTGCCATCGATGATCGCGCCCTGGGGCATCATCAGGTTGGCTGCCGAATAGTCGTTGGCTTTGTCGGGGATGTCGCCATAGGCAAGAACGCTCTTGCCCGACAGCCCGCCGCCATAGAGCCAGCCCTTGTAGAGACTTCCGATCGCGATGATGTCGGGGATGTAGACGTTGTCGATGAAGGCGATGGCGCGCTCGATGACGCTGCGGACGTAGTTCAGCCGCTCCATGTTGATCGGCGCGCCGGCCGCCATCTCACCGTCGATGTTGATCGCACAAGGCACGCCCCCCACCAGCCAGTTGGGATGGATGTCCTTGCCGCCGAAGATCGTGCGCGTCGTCATGATCTCCTTCTGGAAGTCAAGCGCTTCCAGATAGTGCGTCACCGCCATCAGATTGGCCTCCGGCGGCAGCAGATAGGCCGGGTTGGTCCAGTAGCCGTTCTTGAACGGCCCGAGCTGGCCGCTCTCGACGAACTTCTTCAGCCGGTTCTGGATGTCACGGAAATAGCCCGGCGAGGACATCGGGTGGCTCGGCGAAACCGCCTGCTGCAGCTCCGACGTCGCCTTCGGGTCGGCTCTCAATGCGTTAACCGGATTGACCCAGTCGAGCGCGTGCAGGTGGTAGAAGTGGACCAGATGATCGTGCACCTGCAACGAGAGCTGCATGATGTTGCGGATCGAATTGGCGTTCTCCGGGATTATGATGCCCAGTGCGTCCTCGACCGCACGCACCGAGGTGAGCGCGTGCGTGCCGGTGCACACGCCGCAGATGCGCTGGGTGAAGGCCCAGGCGTCGCGCGGGTCGCGGCCCTTGAGGATGACCTCGAGCCCGCGCCACATGGTGCCGGTCGAGACCGCGTTGCGGATGATGTTGTTCTCGTCGATGTTCACCTCGCAGCGCATATGGCCTTCGATCCGCGTGACCGGATCGACGACCACGCGCTGGCCGGAGGTGTCGAGATTGAAGCCGTTCGGCGTCTGGATGACCATCACTTGTTCCCTCCCTTTTCGCGCATCCGCTTGACCACGCTCGCCGCCGCATGCGCGGCCGCGGCGGCGCCGATGAGGGTCGCGGCCGTCGTGCCGATCCTGTCGGCATCGGCCTCGATGCCGAAGCCGTGGACGCGGGTCAGGCGGCTGTAGAAATCGCCCTTGTCCCAGAAGCCGTCCTCGGAGCAGCCGATGCAGGGATGGCCGGCCTGGATCGGGAAGGAGAGGCCGCCGTTCCAGCCCACCGTCGAGCAGGCGTTGTAAGTGGTCGGTCCCTTGCAGCCGACCTTGTAGAGGCAATAGCCCTTGCGCGCGCCCTCGTCATCGAAGGACTCGACGAACTGGCCGGCGTCGAAATGCGGGCGCCGATAGCATTTGTCGTGGATGCGCTGGCTGTAGAACATCTTCGGCCGGCCCTGCCGGTCGAGCTCTGGGAATTTTTCAAAGGTCAGGATGTAGGTGATGACGGCCGTCATCACTTCTGGGATCGGCGGGCAGCCGGGAACCTTGATGATCGGCTTGTCCGGCAGGCCCGGAACCTTATGGACGGGCGTGGCCCGCGTCGGGTTCGGCCGCGCGGCCTGCACGCAGCCCCAGGAGGCGCAGGAGCCCCAGGAGATGATCGCCTTGGCGTTGGAGGCGGCATGGTTGAGCTGGTCGACGAAGGGCTTGCCGCCGATGATGCAGAACATGCCGTCCTCGTTGAGCGGCGCATTGCCTTCGACCGCGAGGATGTAGTTGCCCTTGTACTGTTCGACGACCTCGTCGACGATCGCCTCGGCCTGATGGCCGGCGGCCGCCATGAGCGTGTCGTCATAATCGAGTGAAAGCATCGACAGCACGACGTCCTTGGCGAGCGGGTGCGCCGAGCGGATGAAGCTTTCGGAGCAGCAAGTGCATTCAAGCCCGTGCAGCCACAGCACCGGAATGCGCGGCTTGGACTCCATCGCGTAAGCTATTTTCGGCGCAAAGGCCGGTCCAAGGCCGAGGGAAGCCGCCGTCAGGCTGCAGAATTTCAGGAAACTTCGGCGGGTGATCCCCTGTCGGCGCATGACCTCGTAGAATGTTTGTTGCATCAGGCCTTCCTCCACAGGCGGCGGCGTCTCCTGGTGCCGCGGACATGCGAAGGCGGAGCAAGTCCGATGCCAGAGTTAAAAAGCCGAATAAATTCAAAACTCAGATGCTCTTCGAGGCGTTGACTTGTTCCGGTCGCCGGCAAAGGAGTGGAAACCGGGCTGGCAGATTTCGAACAAAGTTTCCGCGATGCGGCGAGACGAGCGAAGAGGCCTGGCGGCGGGTGCCGACGGGATTTCGGCGGGCCTCGACCGACCTCGCCCAGAGCCACGCGCGGCTTGTCAGGACGGCCGAGCAGATCGCGCTTGGCCTGCGCGGCTACAGCAGACTGGGAATCGCGGGATTTGCACCATCTACTCGTCGCCGCTTGCGTTGAAACCGCTGTTGTCGGGTTTGTCGCATCCGCGACACGGTGATGTTCGGCCGCGCGCCGCCGCACTCGCAGCTAAGCCGTTGAATAAAATGCAGACTGGTTTGTCTGAGGCTGCACGTGCCGCGGTCGTGACCGGTCTTTCATTGCGTGAGGCCGAACGTGCGATTGCAGCTCCTGCCGCCGCGCAAAGAGAGGTTCAAGATTTGTGCCAACTGCGCTTGGCCGGCAGGTGGCATAGAGCGGCGCCTGAGAATGAAAGTGCCGGCCGCCCAGCCTTCATAGCCGTTCCTCCTTTGTGGCGTGACGGCCCGAAAGTCGCCATCGCGTCAGATGTTCATCAGGGTTCGGCATAGCCGGGGCTCGTCCGGCGACAGTCATGGCAGCGACTTCGCTTCTGGAGCCGCTCATCCGGCCGATAAGAACACATGCGCGTCCTAAGCCGTAATTGATCCGCCGGAGCTGACCAAAGCCACCTTGCTCTGGGTTGCGGCAATGGCGATTGCAGGCGAGAAGCCGAGAAGAACCGATGCCGCGAGGAGTCCTGAGGCCATCCGTCCACGAGACGTCACCAGGGAACGAAGTATTGCGTTCCGCGTTACACTACCGTATATACGTCCGCAGCACAGGAGCGCGCCATGGCCACCACAGCCACCAGGAAGGAAACACCCGTCTCGATGCGGTTTCGCGACGATGATCTCACCATCATCGACCGCGGCGCGGAGCTGCTCGGCCTGTCGCGCACGGAGTTCATGCGGCGCGCCGCGCTGCACGAGGCGCAGACGGCCATCCTCAACGAAACCGTCATCCGCGTGTCCCCGGAAGCTTATGACGCCTTCATGCAGGCGATCTCAGCCCCCGCCGCTGCGCCCCCGCCGAAGGCGGCCGAGCGGCTGCGTCGGTCCCCGCCCTGGGACCGCTAGGTGGCGCTTTCAGGCATCGAACTCCTCGACGACGCGCACCGCCTCGACAGCTTCGATTGCGGCAAGCCGGCGCTGAACGCTTGGCTGGCCGGCTTCGCGCGAACGAACCAGGTCCGCGGCTTTACCCGGGTCCTGGTCGTTCACGATGAGGGAACAGTCGTCGGCTATTACGGCCTCGCGCCGGGCGTGATCCAGCCAAACAGCGCACCGCGCGCCATCCGCACCGGACGCCCGCCCGATCCGATCCCCTGCCTGTTGATTGGACAACTCGCCGTCGACCATCGCTATGCCGGACAAGGCATCGGCAGCGGCCTGGTCAAGGACGCGCTGCATCGCTGCGTCGCCGGCGCCGACATCGTCGGCGGCCGCGCAGTGGTGGTGCGGGCGATCGACGCCGAGGCCGAGCGCTACTGGCAGAGCTGGGGCTTCATTCCCGCGCGGGACAATCCGTCGGTGCTCATGCGCTCGATCCAGGACGTGGGCCTCTGGCTGGCCGACAAAGGCCACTAGCTCCACGCGCGTAGCGCCTCCCGTAGCGGCAGCGTCCGGGCGCGCCGGCCTGCAGCCGGATGACGATCCCTCACGCAGGGCCAGAGGGAGACGGCGGTCAGAGCGAGGAAGCTAGCAATAATCTGGGCGACTGGGCTGCCTACCAGGTCCCGTCTCGTGAAGGCGCTAGAGGATACTGGATCCAGCCGCCAAAGACCGGGAGATGGCGCGACGCGCGGACTTTGGGATGATAGTCTGGGACGGCGCATCGCCCGGCACGGCCGTCAACGTGCTTCAGCTCGCCATCGCGAACAAGCCGTGCGTCATTTGCGATCTGGCCAGGGGCAGCATGGCGACTACGTACAATGTGGGAGACTGGTGCGCCATGCTCCGCGATGCCGGTCCAGACATTCGGCGCGCCAAGCCGAAGCCCGCATGGCCCCGGACGAGCGCCTGGCGTTGCCGGGATGATGTACGCGCGGTCCCGGCGGGTTCGACCCGATAGGCTTGATCCGGCCCCGCCCCCAACTCCACTTGTATGAACGGCCGGGGCCGGCCCTTTTCGAAACCGGCCCACCGCCGCGTGACGTTTGCAGGATGATCGTCTTGACCCGTCTCGCATCTGAAGCGGGTGCAAGCCTGCCGAACATTCCGGCTGCTTGGTCATCCAACCTGGCTGCGAGGCATCGCCACCGTGGGGGTGGCGTTCGCTGCCAGTCGGCTCCGATCTCGAAACCGCTGCGCCGCCATACCGAACACGCAACTCGGTTTAAGCGCCAGGCTGCTGTTCGAGGTATTGACGACCCAGGCGACATGACCGGAAAGGCTGGCGGGGTAAGCAGCTTCCATCGATCCGGCGGCATTGCGGATGTGGCTGGCGATGGCGGCCTGAGTTCTTGTCCATCTGCCGCATAGCGGGTGGTCAGGTGCTGGCCGAAGCATTTGTCTCTCAAGGTCACCCCTTGGAAATCCAGCACCAGCGGCTTGTCGGGACAAGATAGATGCTATCGGGATTTGGCCGCCGCAGCCGCGAGCATCGCTTCTCCCATCCCATTGACGCCTCGGGCATTCAGCATTTCACCAGCGTTCTGAATGTCGCGCACCTCTTTGTTCTGGCTGAGTTTTGATTTACCAACCAGGCCGGTGATCTCGATTTCCAGGGCGACGATCCCCTTAACCATCGTGTCAATGAAGTCCTTCGGCGCGTCGCCCATCTTCCACGGGGCAGGCTGCGAGGCTTCATGCATGTGAGTGAGCTTCGCCACGTTACGGCGCACATAGCGCTCATCATCCCGGACAGTGATGCGTCCGTGGGCGTGGACGACGAGATAGTTCCATGTGGGCACCTGCTTATGGAATTCATGCTTGCTTGGATACCAGTTCGGCGAGATGTAAGCGTCGGCCGCACGGAAGATAACGAGGACTTCATCGCCATTGGCAACTTCCTCCCAGACTGGATTTTTGCGTGCAACATGGCAATTGAGGACGCCTTTGTCTCCCTTCGAGCGGTCAAGCTCGAAGGGAATGTGGTTCGCGTCGAGTGTGCCTTTGCTGTGGGTGACCAGGATACCGAGCGGATGTCTCCCGATTAGGTCAAGCAGGGTGTTGTGATCGGGGACGGCAAAATGGGGCGGAACGTACAACGGTGGATCTCCTGTCGCGAATGGGCGGTCGTTAGCGAGCGGCGGTGTCTTGCGGAACGGGCCCGGGCATCTTCGTTGCCGGCGAAGAGGGCCCCGGATCTCGCTGTCCACCATGCTCAAGAACTGCCATCGAGAAGTGGGCAGGCAGATCAGATGCCGCCGCGTATGAGTGCGGTTGGTCAGTGACAAGCCGCACACTCTCGCCTTGGCTCAAAATTACTGCGTGGGTACCCACCACGACACTTAGGGACCCCTGAGTCACCGAGATCAGCTCGCGCGTATCCGGACTATGAGCATCTGCGGAAAACACGTCGCCCGGCATAATGGCCCAGCTCCACAGTTCGAACATCGTTCGTCCCGAGATCGATGAATGAAGTTGTGCAAAGCTTCCTTTAGCGCTTGTCCAAAGCGTCCTCGTCTCTGTCCGCTCAATAGGAAGGCGAACTGTGGAAGGATGGTCATTCAACAAATCGGCCACCGAAAGCGAAAACGCCGCCGCCAGTCGGCAAAGTATGCCGATGCTGGGGTTCGCCTTGCCTTGCTCCAGCGTGACGACGGTTCCCTTGGATAAGCCGCTCAGTTTTGCCAGTCGATCCAGGGTCAGGTTTTGGTCGCGCCTCAATTGTCGGATCCGAACCGCTATCGCTTGGCCAAGCACCCGCTCGGGGTCCAACGCTGTCGTAACATCGGTCATTATATTGACTTAGTGCCTCGGCTCACTTATTACGGTCAATATAATGACCGGCCTGAAATTGTGCAACTGCCCCGTTAGCGAGGAAATGACCGATGCGTTTTGAAACAAAGGCGATCCATTGCGGCCGAGCTGTCGACGCTTCCACAGGGGCGGTGTCCCTGCCGCTGCACACCAGCACGACGTTCCGACGTAGCGTCGACGGCTCGTTTCCTTCCGGATTCGAATACACGCGGGATGGAAATCCGACGCGCAACGCGTTCGAAATGGCCATGGCCGCGCTCGAGGGCGGAGAAGATGGCATTGCCTTCGCGTCGGGCATGGCTGCAATCGCTGCAGTCTTTGAGAGCCATCCGTCGACGGGTCGGATCGTTCTGCCGGATGACATGTATTTCGGCATTCGTTCGCTGATTGACGAGACCGACATTGGATCTCGCTTCGACTTTGCGGCCGTCGACATGCGCGATCTGGATGCCGTGCGCGCCGCGGTCACGTCGAAGCGGACTGGCCTCGTCTGGGTCGAGACGCCGTCAAACCCGATGATCCGCGTTGTCGACATTTCGGCCATCTGCAAAATCGCGCACGAGGCTGGCGCCTTGGCCGTAGTGGACAACACGTGGGCAACTCCAGTGCTTCAACGGCCCCTCGAAGTTGGGGCGGACGCGGTCATGCACTCGGCGACAAAGTACATCGGCGGCCACTCGGACTTGATGGCGGGCGTCGTCATTGTCCCGCACTCGTCACCCCTCGGTCGCCCACTGCGGATGGTCCAGAGACACAAGGGCAGCGTCGCAGCGCCATTCGACTGTTGGCTGGCATTGCGGGGCCTGCAGACATTGTCGGTACGCGTGCGCGCGCATTGCGAAGGCGCCCAGAAGGTTGCTGAGGCTTTGGCGTCTCATCCGCGTGTCGAAAAAGTACTTTTTCCTGGCCTGCAAACTGATCCGGGACACGATCTCGCTAAGCGGCAAATGAGCCATTACGGAGCGATGCTATCCTTTATCGTCAAAGGCGGAGCCGATGCTGCGATGGCTGTGGCCGGCCGCCTCGAGGTTGTTGCCCGGGCGACAAGCCTTGGCGGGACGCACTCTCTGATTGAGCATCGCGCATCCGTCGAGGGTGCCAAGTCCAAGGCGCCAGGCGGATTACTGCGAATCTCAGTGGGACTTGAGCATCCTCAGGACATTGTCGATGATCTGATGCAGGCCCTAGGCGGAACCTTCAAAGCGGCAGCCGAATGACGCGGGTGCAAGAACTCTGGCAGCGCTTTACGTGGCGGCTGGCGCAGCAATGCGGCCTGCTACGGTTGGGCGCCTAGATCAGGCAAAGCATCTTCGACGATGCTTAGATTTCGATCGAAAATCTCGGTGTCGGATGCGTTGGCGCGGAGAGACCGCACCTTGTTCAGGATCGCCGCAACCGCCGCTTCAGGCCTGGCGATGCGGCTCGACCTTTTCGAGGAAACCGCCGGTCTGCATCAGCTCGGCGATCTTCTTGTGCGCGACTAAACGGTCGAGACCGTCGAGCTCGCCCCAGACCGCCTAGATGTTTGGTCCCGGCATTTGCTGGAGCGGATTTAGCCTGAAGCGTTCCGGTTGTGAGACCCACGCCTTGCAGATGAACTCGTAGGGCGTGAGGCCCTTG
>NZ_JAMYOZ010000029.1:0-91845 GCF_040320095.1 Mesorhizobium sp. M0800 | reverse complement strand
CGCGTCGCCACCCGCTACGACAAGCTGGCTGCCAACTTCCTCGCCATGATCCAGCTCGCTTCGATCAGGCTATGGCTTCGCGCTAATGAGTCTACGGCCTAGTAAGTGCCCCTCCTCTCCCACAGTTTGAAAAATGGGTGAGGCGCTACCGTTTCAGGATCCCTGTTGAATTCGGCACTGAACGGCGAGCCGTCTTCGAGGAACCAATCCTTGCCCTCAGATTTCAAAGTCGCCAGATAGGCCCACAAAGATTTTGCTGGATATATCCGATATAGACCTCGTTGGAAGCGAACGTCTCCTCGATCTAACACCCGGCTTACAAGGCTCAACTGAATTGTCGGTCGCGGGCTGTTTATATCCAACCTTTCCAACAAATAGATATGCATCTGGAAATTTGAGAGCACATCGCGCAACCGTGGCATCGGCTAATCGCTCCCTAGAAGCGCCGAGACGCGGGTTCGCATTGTTTTCCTTCTCAGGACTAGCCTAGGCGGTTCCATTGGCCCGCAACATTTATTAGGTACCCGACGCGAACCTTTTGGATGGCTCTCTGATTTTCCGGAACTATGCCAACTCCGATCGGAAGATTTCCAAACGGAGCGTGGTTTTTGCCTGCAAGATGCAGGAGCATCGTTTCCGTGACATCCGTCAAGCTGGCGACCCATGCCGACATAAAGGCGGTCAGATCGGTCTCATTTATCGGAGTCTTGGGGTGCACCACCGTGATCGACGGCCGCGTAACCGTCCCATTTAAATTGAGGCAAAAATCCTTTGCTATAACCCGCTGATCATCTTTGCGGTGTTCGACACAATGGCGGGTGTTGCGAACTTGATGCGCAAATTTCGCCAACTCCCTGGCAAAGACCGTCGTGACGTCATTCTCGCCAAATTCCTTAGCTAGGACTGAAGTCAAACTATCCGGCCATTTTCCCGCAGCTTTCATTTGCGGACCGTAAAAAACCTCCGCGAGGCGATAAATCGCTTGGAGGGCGTGCTCCGCTTTTTGAATGAAAGTGTTCGCTCGAGTTTCGACCTCCGTCACCGCGGGCAATCGTGTGGAATCCTTGGAGGAGTTCACCTCTGCGATTTGCCTCGCCTCATCAGTTTCGAGCAGGGAGAGGATTTTCTGTGCCGCTAAGAGCTGGGTCATGATGTCGGCGGAGGTCGAAATGCTGAAGTCTCTTGTCTTAGGGTCCGGAAAATGGGTTTTTGAAAAAAGCCGACTAGCCGAGAGTAGGGTTCGGGCCACGATATCGGACTCGGAACCGGCATCAGCAAACAATTGGTGGGTGTTGGGGAGGTCAATATTCGTGCGATCGGGATCAAGTTGATCCGCTAGTTTGATCGAATGCACGGAATGTTCCTTGATAAGAAACATCGAATCCGTGGTCACGACCATATCAGTGAGTTTTCCGTCGCCGTCGTGACCAATGGTCATCGAAAAGGCTGACTCACGCTTCCGGTCGATTGGGCGTATCAAGACTTTGTCTATTGGAGGTTTGCTCATAGTCTCGATGTCGTGCGTGTCTGGTCGCCTGAAAAGTGCCGATGCTACGAAATTGCAATTAGAAGCGTGCACCTCATTCCCCGCTCATCCTACTGCGAAAATATACCAGCCTTTTGAGCCTGCATTACGGCCCCATAGCGCCTTGAAATCTCGTTCAGGGGCAAAACTTGGCTATCGTCGAAACAATCCTCCCATGCCGCACCTCCCCATTGATAAAATGTCGACTTGGCGCGATCCCCCTCCTCATTCCGAATATGACTGCGTAAACGCGCATCCTCACCAGCGCCGTTGTAGGTCAGAAACAAAGCGTCCATGAAACTGGAATACGATTCAAAAATTTGTCATCAAGAAGATAGCGAGTAGATATATAGTTGATCCAAGTTTCTTTTTGTATCAATTATCTCATGTGGAGAGAATTTTTCCAATCCCCAATCCAGCGATAATAGCAAAATAACTTATTTATTTGCGGTGAAATCCTATCATAGATTTCTATCCTTTTCTCCACTAGCTTTCTGCTAGCCCATTGCTTTTGTTCGATTTCCTTGAGTGTCCGGCTAATTCTCCAACCTAGAATAGCAACGACGATCGGCGTAAGCGCCGATATAACAAGTTTCGCAATTTCCATCTGCTTCCCCCGCTTCCCTCGGGGGAACAAACTACATTGTGCACAAATGCTCAAGCTGCACCTCCAATAGCCCCGCCGCCTACGCTTTTGGCGTGAACGATCGCCTGATTGGTGGACGGCTGGCGGTTCCGGTTGACCCCGACCGTATTCGGCAGAATTGTGCGCTCCACCCAGTTGCCGACGAGCACCACCCATGACCACCCCCACGCCCGAGTCATCGAAACCCACCGACACCCCGCTCACCTTCGCCATCCTGGTCTTCCCAGGCTTTCCGATGATGGCGTTCAGCTCGGTGATCGAGCCGCTGCGCGCGGCGAACGTGCTGGCCAAGCGGGACTGCTATCGCTGGATCATCGTCGGCGCCGCCGAAGGCCCGGTGGAGGCCTCGAACGGCGTCGTCATCCAGCCCGGCTTTGCCGCCCATGACGCGCCGAAGGTCGATCGCGTCGTCGTCTGCTCGGGCGGCGATGCCGATCATCTCGTCGCGCACGATGCGGTGAGCTGGATCCGCAGGAGCCTGCGCGACGGCGCCCATATCGGTGCGGTGGCGGATGCCGCCTTCTTCCTGGCTCGGGCCGGCCTGCTCGACGGTTATGCCTGCACCTTGCACTGGACCAGCCAGGCTGCCTTCACCGAAGCGTTTCCGGATATCGAACTGAGGCGCGATCTCTATGTCATCGACCGCAAGCGCTTCACTTCGGCCGGTGGCGTCGGCAGCCTCGACATGATGCTGGAGATCATCACCAGCGATTATGGCGCCGAACTGGCCGCCGGCGTCGCCGAATGGTTTGTGCACAGCCCGCTACGCTCCAGCGTCGACCGCAAGCTGATGCCGCTCAGGCTGCGGACCGGCGTGCAGAACGAACTGGTGCTGTCGGCCATCGCCATCATGGAGGATGCGGTGGAGGAGCGGCTCGGCATGGCGGAACTGGCGGGGCGACTTGGTGTCTCCTCCGATAAGCTCGAACGCAATTTCCGCTCCGAACTCAGTATCTCGCCCAACGGCTATTACCGCCGCCTGCGGCTGAAGCGTGCCGCCGACCTCTTGGCGCATTCGACGCTGATGGTGCGCGACGTCGCGCTGGCCTGCGGTTTCGCCTCGATGTCGAGCTTTGCGCGGGCGTTCCGGGAGGAGCATGGCCATGCGCCGAAGGTGATGCGGAGGCATTAGGTATTTCTGATGTTGGCGGGACAGCGCCCCCTCTGTCCTGCCGGACATCTCCCCCACGAGGGGGGAGATTGGCAGCTTCGATGCTCCGCTCCTCCTGCGACGGTGGAAATTCACGAAAGCGGCGATGACGAGCCGATCTCCCCCCTTGAGGGGGAGATGTCCGGCAGGACAGAGGGGGGCGCCGTAGAACGCTACGGAACGACTTCAAGCGGTATTTCGCACAACATCTGCGGTATCGCGCACAGCCTCTACGCGGCGCATGGCCCATCCTCGCCGCTTCCAGGAGGCACCCATGAGCATCGTCGTTTTTGACCCCGACAGCACCGAGGATGTCGACTTTAGGGATCGCATGCGCCATCCGGCGGCGGCGGATCCGGCCGGCGGCATGTGGCTGTCGGACACCGAGCCGTCCTTCATCGACGCCGACGCGCTGCGCAAGGGCCGGCTTGCCAGGCTGCGCGCCTGGATGCGCGAGGCCGGCTATGGCGGCGTCGTTTTGTTCGACCCCTACAACCAGCGCTACGCCACCGGCTCGCGCAACATGTTCGGCTATTTCCTGCGCAACTCGACGCGCTACTTCTTCATCCCCACCGAAGGGCCGATCGTGTTGTTCGAATATCCGCAGAGCTACCATGTCTCGATGGTGCTCGACACGATCGACGAGGCGCGTCCGTCCAAGCTGGTCTGGTCATCGGTGTCGGGCCGCGACGACGAGACCGCCGGCCCGTTCGCCGATGAGATCGCCGAATTGCTCAAGGCGCATGGCGGCGGCTCGATGAAGCTCGGCCTTGACCGCTGCAGCCATCTGCAGGCACTGGCGCTGGAAAAGCGCGGCTGCGAGGTGCGGGATTGCCAGGGCGAGATTTTGGCGGTGCGCGCGGTCAAGACGCCCGAGGAAGTAAAATGCCTGCAGGTGTCGATGGCTGGTGCCGAGGCTGCGGTCTATGCGGTGCGCGAGGCGATCAAGCCTGGCGTTTCCGAAAACGAGCTGTTCGCCATCATGTATGGTGAGGTGATCCGGCAAGGCGGCGAGTTCATCGAGACCCGGCTGCTGACCTCGGGCCAGCGCACCAATCCGTGGTTCAACGAGGCGAGCGGCCGCAAGATCAGGCCGGGCGAACTCTTGGCGCTCGATACCGATACGATCGGCTGCTACGGCTATTATTCGGACTTTTCGCGCACCTTCCGTTGCGGACCGAGCAAGCCGACGGATTATCAGAAGTCGCTCTACCGCATGGCGCACGACCAGGTTCAGCACAATATCGGGGTCGTCAAGCCGGGCATGGCGTTTCGCGAGATTGCCGAAAGGGCCTGGAAGATACCGGACCGCTTCGTCGACCAGCGTTATACCTCGGTCATGCACGGCGTCGGCATGCATGGCGAAACGCCGTTCATAGCGCACGCCATGGACTACGAGACCTATGGCCGCGACGGTGTCATCGTGCCCGGCATGGTGGTCAGCGTCGAAAGCTATATCGGCGAGAAGGGCGGCCGCGAGGGCGTCAAGCTGGAAGACGAGATCCTGATCACCGAGACCGGCACCGAGCTCCTGTCGCGCTTCCCCTATGAGGATGATTTCCTTGACAGGCATGTTTGAGTGTTGACAGGCAGTTTTGCATGAAAAGCCCGATCTCGATCAAGCGCGGCAAGGTGGCGGCGGTGTTCATCGATCTCCAGGAGGAGCATCGGCGGGACAAGCGCTATCTGGTCGAAGGCTATGGCGACATCCTCGCCAACGTCCAGCGGCTGCAGGAGGCGGCGCGGGCCAACAATGTGCCCCTTTACCACTGGGCCTATATCGTCGATCTCGCCACGGCGCGGCCGTTCCACCCGGTCGAGGCCAGCGGCAAGTCGGCGTTTTCCGACAAGGACGATCCGCTGACTGCGATCTGCGCGGAAGTGGGCCCGGCGACAGGCGAGATGATGCTGGTCAAGACCGATGCCAGCGCCTTCCGCGCGGGGCCTGCCGCCGAGCGGCTGAAGGCCGACGGCATCGAGTGGCTGGTCGTTGCCGGCGTCTGGACCGAGGCCTGCATCGATGCCACCGTCAAGGATGCGGTGGCGCTCGGGTTTCGAGTGCTGCTGGTCAAGGATGCCTGCGGCAGCGGCAGCACCGCGATGCACCAGACGGCCGTCCTCAACCTTGCCAACCGGCTCTATGGCGGTGCCGTCACCACCACCGACGGCGCCTGCCGGCTGCTGGCAGGCGAGACGGTCGAAGCCTGGCAGGTCGAGGGCTCGGTGCCGCTGCGCTTCAGCTATGAAAATGCTGCCCGGCTCTACGCCGAGCTCTGAGCGGGATCGCGCAGCGATGATCACCGAGGCCGAGCGACCCGGAACGAGAGGGCGCGGAAAATACCAAACGCTGCTCGATCCGGAGCTGTGGGCCTATATCGATCGGGTCAACGAGTGGTATCCGCCCGAAATCGTCTACATGCCGATCGACAGGCAGCGGGCGGTCTATGATGCCATGTGCCGGGCGTTTCGCGAGCCCTATCCACCCGGCGTCAAGGCCAGCGACAGCGCGGTTCCTGCCGGCGACCGTGCGATCCCGGTCCGGCGTTACCAGATGGCGGGCACGGCGCCGCAAGCGATGGTTGTCTATTATCACGGCGGCGGCTTCGTCCTTGGCGGGCTCGACAGCCATGACGACATCTGCGCCGAGATATGCGCCGGCACCGGCTTTGCCGTGCTGTCCGCCGATTACCGGCTGGCGCCCGAGCATCTGCATCCGGCCGCCTTCGACGATGCGCTGGCCGTATTCGAATGGGCGACGGCGACGGCCGGCCTGCCGATAGTGCTCTGCGGCGAAAGCGCCGGCGGCAATCTGGCCGCTGCGGTGGCACAGGCGACACGCCGCCATCCTCGCCATGCGATCGGCGAGGTGCTGATCTATCCCGAGCTCGGCGGCCCGGAACCAGTTGGCAAAGAGAGCGCCGGCTCCTGTGTCGAGCACGCCGAAGCGCCGCTGCTGACGTTGCGCGACATCGAGTTCTATCGCCAGATCCGGTCGGCGAAGGGACAGTCGCAGGACGACCCGACCTTTTCGCCGCTCAGCGACACCTACTTCTCCGGGCTGCCGCCGACGGTCATCGTCACCGCGCAATGCGACCCGCTGTCCTCGGAAGGCGAGGCCTATCGCGGCCGCATCCTGGCCGCCGGCGGTCGCGCCTTGTGGCATGAGGAGCCGCGCCTCGTGCATAGCTTTCTACGCGCCCGCAAGACCGTGCCGCGAGCCGGCGAAGCCTTCGGGCGCATCATTGCGGCCATCGCCGCGCTCGGCAAAGGCGACTGGCCTTACTGAGGTTGCGAAGGCCCCATCATCCGGCCGCTTCGCGTCCACCTTCTCCCCGCTGGGGAGAAGAGGCTGGCATCAACGCTGGCGACCTCCTCTCCCCCGGGGGAGAGGTCGGATTGCCCCCAATTGCTCTTCGTAATTCGGTTGGCAATCCGGGTGAGGGGGACCTTCCGTTTGCGGAACAGCGCACAAGAACTGCGGAAGTCCGAACACTCCCCCACGGGAGCTCGCCCTATCATCCCGAGGCAATGGCGCTCCGGCGATCGCATCCATCCCCCGCGTTTGGCGATCGGCAGAGGTGCCCAACAACAGGGGAATGACGACAATGAAGTTCATGCTGACCGATCGAAAACTGCATCCGCAGGCCGAGCCCGTCGCCGATGGCTTCAAGAAAGGCCAGATGAACCGGCGCGAATATCTCGCCACCATGGCTGCGCTCGGCGTCAGCGCTACCGGCGCGCTGGCGCTCGGCGGGCTTGTGCCGTCACCGGCCAGGGCCGAGGAGCCGAAGCGCGGCGGCAACTTGCGTGTCGCCATGAACGTCAAGGGCTGGAAGGATCCGCGCACCTTCGACGGCGTCGAGATGTCCAACGTCGCCCGCCAGTGCAACGAATATTTGGTGCGCTGGAAGCGCGACTTCACCTTCGAGCCATGGCTGCTCGAGAGCTGGGAAACCAGCGACGACGCCCGCGTGCTGACGCTGCATGTCCGCAAGGGCATCACCTGGTCGAACGGCGACACCTTCAACGCCGACGACGTGATCCACAATCTGACGCGCTGGTGCGATGCGTCCGTCGCCGGCAATTCGGTCGCCGCGCGCATGGGCGCACTGGTCAACGCCGACACCAAGAAAGCCGTCGACGGCGGCATCGAACGCGTCGACGACGTCACCGTGCGGCTCAATTTGCCGAAGCCCGACATTTCGCTGATCGCCGGCATGGCCGACTACCCGGCGCTGATCATGCACCGCAGCTATGAAGGCGACGGCGATCCGCTGAAGGCATTGGCGATCACCACCGGGCCTTGCGAACTCGTGGCATGGGACGCCGAGGTCGGCGCCGAAGTCCGCCGCAAAGACAAGCCATGGTGGAAGGGCGAGTTCTACCTCGACGGCATCAAATGGGTGGACTACGGCTCCGACCCCAATGCGATGCTGTCGGCCTTCGAATCGGGCGAGATCGACACCGACCACGAAACCGCCTCCGACACGGTTGCGCAGACCGACTCCATGGGCCTGAGCAATTCGGAAATCGCCACCGGCTCGACCATCGTCGCGCGGTTCAATATCGGCAATCCGCCCTATGACGACATCAAGGTGCGCCGCGCCGCCCAGCTCGCCGTCGACAACGCCGCCGTGCTGAAGATCGGCATGGACAACCGCGGAAAGCCTGCCGAGAACCATCATGTCGGGCCGATGCATCCCGAATATGCCGATATCGGCCCGGCCGTCCGCAACATTGATCAAGCCAAGGCCCTGCTCGCCGAGGCCGGCAAGGCCGACCACGAATACGAGCTCATCTCGGTCGACGTCGACTGGCAGAAGAGCACCGGCGACGCCATCGCCGCGCAGATGCGCGAGGCCGGGCTGAAGATCAAGCGCACCGTGCTGCCGGCCGCGACCTTCTGGAACGACTGGAGCAAATATCCTTTCTCCTGCACGGAATGGCTCGGCCGGCCGCTCGGCGTCCAGGTGCTGGCGCTCGCTTATAAGTCTGGCGCCGCGTGGAACGAGAGCGCCTACGCCGATCCGGAATTCGACAGTCTGCTCGACAAGGCGCTGGCGATGCCCGATCCCGACGCCCGCAAGGAGCTCATGGCCAAGATCGAACAGAATCTGCGCGATTCCGGCGTCATCATCCAGCCCTACTGGCGCTCGGTCTACCGCACGTACCGCAAGGGCGTGCATGGCTGCGAGCAGCACCAGTCGCTCGAGCAGCATTTCGAGAAGGTTTGGCTCGAGGCGTAGCCTTGCAGACGACCAATTGTCGGGGCCAGCGCCGCTCCTTCTTCCTTCTCCCCTTGTGGGAGAAGGTGGATTGGCGCGCAGCGCCAAGACGGTTGAGGGGTGCGGACGGAGCGCCGTCAGTATCAAGCTGGAACACCCCTCATCCGGCCGCTTCGCGTCCACCTTCTCCCACAAGGGGAGAAGGAAGAGCCACGCCAGGCCTTGAAATCTCCAGTCCGAGCCGCACCGTCTCCCGCACCAGCAGGTCCAGATCCTCGCGCCGGGTGCGGTGGTTGTTGATCGCCACCCTGAGGCTATGCTGGCCATGCACCGTCGTGTCGGAAATGGCGGCGATGCCTTCTTCCTGCAGCCTCAGCATGATCTCGGTATTGAGCGCTTTCAGGCGCTCCCCGCCCAGTCCGTCCGCGCGGTAGCGAAAGCAGACGATGTTGATGCTCACCGGCGCTACCAGTTCGAGTGCCGGTTCGGCCGCGATCAGCGCGCCGAGATAATGCCCTTGCGCGATGTTCTGGTCGATCAGCCGGCCGAACTTTTCGATGCCGTGCTCTCGCAACGCCATCCACACCTTCAGAGCGCGAAAGCCGCGCGTCGTCTGCAGGCCGTAATCGTGCAGCCATTGGCCGGAGGCCAGGCCGCGCGGCGTCGATTCCAGATATTCCGGCGTCACCGCGAACGTGCCGCGATGCACGGCGGCATCCCGGATCAGCGCGCAGCCGACCTCGAATGGCGCGTGCAGCCATTTATGCGGATCGAGCGCGATCGAGTGGGCGTGCTCGATGCCGGCAACGCGATGCGAATTGTCCGGCGCAATCGCAAGCAAGGCGCCGATGCAGCCATCGACGTGAAACCACAGATCCTCTTTTGCCGCCAGGTCAGCCAGCGCTTGCAGATCGTCGATTGCGCCGGTGTTCACCGTGCCGGCCGTACCGATTACGCAGGCCGGCTTGAAGCCGGCGTCGCGGTCCTTGGCGATCGCCGCCCGCAACGCAGCGATGTCGATCCGCAGCCCGGCATCGCTCGGGATGCGACGCAGCGCCCGGTTGCCGAGGCCGAGCACTTCCATCGCCTTGCGGTGACAGGAGTGAAGCTGGTCGGAGCCGTAGAAACGCAGCGGCTTGTCGATGCCGGCAACGCCGTGCTCGCGTATGTCGATGCCGGCCTTGGCGTTGCGCGCCACGGTCAGCCCGATGATGTTGGCCATCGAGCCGCCGCTGACCAGCGTGCCGCTGGCCGATTGCGGAAAGCCCATCATCTGCTTGCACCAGTCGACGACCTGGTTGTCCATCAGCGCGGCGGCATGGTTGCCGCCGCCGAGGTTGGAGCCCTGGATCGCCGCCAGGAAATCGCCGAGCGCGCCGGTGAAATTGCTCGAGCCCATATACCAGGACCAGAAGCGCGGATGGACGTTGCCCATCGGATAGGGCATCAAACTCCTGGTTACCTGGCCATACACCTCGGCTAGCGGCGCTGGCGAACGCGGCAGCGGCGATGTGAAGAAGGTCCTCACATCAACCGGCATCTCCTGCCACACCGGACGCTCTCTGACATCGCGCAGGTAAGCGACGGCATCGTCGACGATCCGATGTGACAGGGCCTGCACGTCGGCCCAGTTCGAGGGGTCAAGCGTTTCCTCGGTGGCCGTGACGGCCAGTCCAGGCTTCGTGTCCATGCCGGCCGCTCCCGATGTGCCGCCGTCACGCCGGAAACTGGCAGCCGGGCGTCGACTGCGAAAGCGCAGTCTCCTCGGCGTCCATCTCCGCCTCGATGCTGTCGAACAGCGGTGTCGTCATGTAGCGTTCGCCGGTATCGGGCAGCATGCACAGGATCACCGAGCCGGGCGCCGCCTTTTCCGCGATCTGCCGCGCCACCGCCAAGGTCGCTCCGCCGGAGATGCCGGTGAAAATCCCTTCCTTCTGCGCCAGCGCCTTGGCCCATTTCATGCCCTCGGGCCCGGCAATCGGCACCACCTCGTCATAGAGGCTTGCGTCTATCGCCTCCTGCAGCACGTCCGGAATGAAGTCGGGCGTCCAGCCCTGGATCGGATGCGGCTCGAACGCCGGATGGCTGGCCGCAGGCGCGCCGCCGGTGCCGCGCTGCTGCGACTTGCCGCTGCCGATAAGCTGCGCATTGGCCGGTTCGGCGAGCACGATCCGGGTCTCCGGCCGCTCGCGGCGCAGCACGCGTCCGACGCCGGCGACGGTGCCGCCCGTGCCGTAGCCGGTGACGAAGCAGTCGAGCCGCGAGCCGGCGAAATCGTTGATGATCTCGCGCGCCGTCGTCGCTTCGTGAATGGCGGCGTTGGCCTTGGTTTCGAACTGGCGGGCCAGGAACCAGCCATTGGCTTCGGCGAGCTCCACCGCCTTCTTGTACATGCCGAAACCCTTCTGGGCGCGCGGCGTCAGCACCACCTTGGCGCCCAGCATGCGCATCAGCTTGCGGCGTTCGATAGAAAAGCTGTCGGCCATCGTCACCACCAGCGGATAGCCCTTCTGGGCGCAGACCATGGCAAGGCCGATGCCGGTGTTGCCGCTGGTCGCCTCGACCACGGTCTGGCCAGGCTTTAGAGCGCCGCTGCGCTCGCCTTCCTCGATGATGTTGAGCGCCAGCCGGTCCTTCACCGAGGCGGCGGGATTGAAGAACTCGGCCTTCACGTAGATCGTGGCATGGTCCGGTCCAAGATTATTGATGCGGATCACCGGCGTATCGCCGACCGTGTCGAGAACGCTGTCGAACAGGCGGCCGCGCCCGGCGGTGGTTCTGATTTTCTGTTGATGCAACATGTCGATCTCCTCGCTTTGTTGTTGTCCCTTGTCGTCACGGGCCGGTTACAGACCGGTGGCTTGGGCGGCGAGGTTTCGAGACCTTGCCGCGCTGCGGTTCCCTGACTTGCCGGTAATGTGGTTCCGGCAATGGCGGCATCCGGCGCGGAACTTCGCTGCCGGATGCACCCCGTCGCGTTTGGTGATAAAACAAAGGCCGACTGGCCAGCGTGGGAGCAGGCGTGGAAACGCACGTGGAATCCGCCCGATCGAGCCTCCACGGCGAGGTGGCCGGCTTTTCCGTGCGTCTGCTCGGACCGCTGACGATCGCACGCAACGGCATCACCATCCAGCTCCCAAAATCGCGCAAGCTGTGTGCGCTGCTCGCCTATCTGGCGCTGGCGCCGCATCCGGTCGGCCGCAGCCGCCTCTGCGAGCTTTTGTGGGATGTGCCGAACGACCCGCGCGGCGAGCTTCGCTGGTGCCTGAGCAAGCTTAGAGGCATCCTCGATGAACCGCATCATCGCAGGGTCGAGACACCAGGCGACGCGATCGCGCTTGATCTGAGAGGTGCTTCCGTCGACGCTGTCGACATAGCCTCGGCCGCCGCCAAGGGCGTTGAGACGCTCGGTCTAGAGCGGCTGCAGGCTCTTTCCGGAATGTTCACCGGCGACTTTCTCGATGGGCTGGAGATCGACCGCAGCCCGCATTTCAACAGCTGGCTGATCGCTCAGCGCCGCCGCTTCGGCTCTTGGCACGCCGCAATCCTGGAACATCTCGTCAACAAGCTTCCGGTGGATGCCGACAGAATGTCTTCGCATCTGGACAAATGGCTGGAACTCGCTCCGTTCGACGGGCGCGCGCATGTGGCTCTTCTGAAAGGGCTGGCGCAGCGCGGCCAGTTTGACGCGTGCGAGGAACATCTCGCTTCCGCAGCGCAGCTGTTTGCTTCGGAGGATCTGGATTTCGGACCCGTTCGTGAGGCATGGCGCACGATCCGCAACGAACGACCTGCCGCTACGCTCTGGGCGCGACCGTCACTCGTACCCGCGGCCCCTCACGCGTCAATTGTGCTTCCCAATTCCGACACTGCTGCATCGCACAAGGCTTCGCTTGCGGTGATGCCGTTTGCCGAAGAGACGGCTGACGGCGGCCCACGCGGAGGCATCGCCGATGGCCTGACCCACGATATCATCACCCGCCTGGCCAAGCTCAGGGATTTCTTCGTCATCGCGCGCGGTTCGGTGTTTGCGCTCGCCGAAAAAAACATTGGGCCGGAGGATGCCGGCCGTCGGCTCAATGTCGATTATGTCGCCACCGGCACGGTACGCAGCCAGTCCGGCCGCGTCACCGTCGCGGTCGAGCTGGTCGAAGTGCGCACGGCCAGGATCGTCTGGGCCGAGACGTTCGAGCGCAAGCCGAACGACATCTTTGCCGTGCTCGACGACATCGGCAACAGCATCGTCTCGTCGATCTCGGCCGAGATCGAGACGGTCGAGCGCAACCGCGCCATGTTGAAGGCGCCCAATTCGCTGAACGCCTGGGAAGCCTACCACCGCGGTCTCTGGCACATGTATCGCTTCACCCGCGCGGAAAACGAGCAGGCCCGGCATTTCTTCGACATAGCCTTGAAGCTCGATCCGACGTTCGCCCGCGCCTATGCCGGCCTCTCCTTCACCCATTGGCAAAATGCCTTCCAGCGCTGGGGCGACCGCGACCACGAAAGCGCCCTGGCCTTCGAGGCAGCCGGCCAGAGCCTGCTCGTCGACGATCACAATCCGGCCGCTCACTGGGCCATGGGGCGGGCGCTGTGGCTGCGCGGCGAGCAGGACGGCTCCCTCATCGAGCTGGAACGCGCCGTAGACCTCAGCCCGAATTTCGCGCTCGGCCACTATGCGCTATCTTTCGTCCATTCGCAGTCCGGCGACCCGCAGGCTGCGATCGGCTCATCCGACCATTCCAGGCATCTGAGCCCCTTCGATCCGCTGCTGTTCGGTATGTTGGGCGCCAGGGCGATGTCGCATGTCCGGCTCGGCCAGTTCGACGAAGCCGCCGAATGGGCGCTGAAAGCAGCCGCGTCCCAACGCCCACGCCATCATCCTCGCGATTGCCGCGCATTGCCTTGCGCTGGCGGGGCGGCTGGACGAGGCACGAAGTTTCGCCGCTGCGCTGCGCAAGATGCTGCCGAACTACTGCGCCGACGATTTCATCGGCACGTTCCGCTTCGAGCCGGACGCCGAGGCGCTGTTCCGGCAAGGCGCCAAGCGGATCGGGCTGGGGTGAGGCAGGCGCGCGGTTTGCCAGGCTCTCCAAACCGCTCATCGCGGCTGGCCGCCCCAAACATCGTCATGTCTGCAGCCAGGGCGCATGGTCAGGCTGACCTTGAGGATATTTGCCGTCGCCTGGCCCGACGGCCAGTTCGGCATTGCAATGACGAGATCAGCCGCGTGGACCGGGATGTTAAGCGCCAGCATCGTCAATGCCGCCAGCGACACTTTCCGCAGGCACTGCCGAAATCGGTTGTGCATCTCTTCCCCTCGCTTCGGTGCTGAAATGAACCGGGACGGGAACAATCTGTCGCGGCAAGCACCGGCTTGTGACACCAACCCCATCTTCCCGATGACAATCCGACTGGGAAGATGCTCACAACGCGGCCGCGGCGCCCCCGCTGCGCCCCTATTTGGCACGCCGCAGCGTTGAAAAGTCGGGCAAAGGGGCGCGTTTCTTTCGGCCCTCGCAACGGTTGGCTGGGTTCGAAAAAATACCACAATAGATCGCGATTAGGGCGATCGTATAAGATGGGGTATCGTCGCGCCTTTTTTGTAGAACTGGCGCAAAATTCACAACAACATAGAATATTACTTGTACTAACTCGGCTTAATGAGAACAAAACTAAGGAAGCATTCCGGAATCTTGCTACCGATCACATTTCAGTATCTGCTAAGATAGCCCGTGCTGATTCCGAATTATTAAGCATTTGCAAAATTCAATCCTGCGATATTGGGATTTGTCCTTGTCATAGGCTGACTCGGATGCATTTCTTGGAAGCACAGCCGCGTCAGCGGATCGTTGAAACATGCTTGGGCGGACGGGGCACTAAGCATGGAGAGGAATATTGACACTCGCTAATGCGGCGGCCCCCGCTGGGAGCGTTCCCTCCCACGTAAGAGATTACGGCAACCGTCGGCTAAGTCGTCGAATGCATCGCCCACAACCTGGCTCTCGTTTGATGGCCGGCGAAGCTTTGCACTCCTCCGATTGGCGCCAGCCTTCGCGGCAAAAGCGGGGATCGCCGCCTGCAATGGCCTTCCGATATGGACGATGTCCGCCGCCAGGCAGTCGGAGGAATGAATCATGAAACTCGTAATCTGTGCGGCCTTGGCCACTGCTTTGATGGCGAGCGTCGGTTGTACCACCGACGACTATCATGGTTGTCGCGGAAAGGGCTGCCTGGTTGATCGGTCCCATAAAGGGAGCCAGAAGATAGACGACCGGCCGCAGTTCGACAGGAACGGCAATCCCAACTTCGATACCAGGGGCCGTTACATCGGCTGCCATGGGCTCGGATGTAAAGTCGACGATCCTGATGACGGGGATCAAAGCATCGACGACAGGCCGCAGTACGACAAGGAAGGCAATCCGAACTTCGACACGCAAGGCAACTACCAAGGCTGCCGCGGCATCGGCTGCGAGGTCGATACACCGGACGATGACAATTCATCAGACGACGACGATTCCGATTAATGGCCCCTGCAGCGAACAACGAAGAGGATAGCCACTCATGTCTGAATTGAACGGTCTCATCCGTCGACGTGTCAAAATCGTCATGGTCGGCCTTGCGGGGTTGGGAATGGCGCTGACGTCCGCTTTCGCTGCGAATAACGCCTGTGACGGTATAAAGGTCGAAGTGACGAAGGCGCGCAAGCAGGAATATGCCCCTCTCGTCGTCTCGGCGATGACCAATAAGTTCAAGCCCGCTCAGGCAAAGTTCTTCTCGATCATGGAGAGCGGCAGCTGGAGCGCCGCCTACGTCTCCACGCCGGTGAGCGACGACGGCGTGATGTTCTTCCAGACAGTCGACGGAAAGAAGCAGTTTCGCGACGTATGGGGCGGCTATGCCGAGCCGTCGGAGAAACCTGAACTGGTGTCCTGGGCGAAGAAGCTCGGAGCGCCGCAAGACCTGGCAAAGTGTTTTGCCGAGGAAGTTACGGAACGACGGTGATGATCGCTGGAAATTGCCGCTGACCGTTGGTGCAGGGGGAGAATGATTGGTGAGCGCTCCGGGGCGCCGGGGCTCTGAGATCGACTCCAATCATCAGCTGCAGGATGTGCAAAATGCAAACCGTTCGAAAATCCAGACTGATAATGCAGCTCGCCCGTGCATTGGCAACTTCAGTGAAAATGACGGCTGTTGTGAGTGTAGCTGTCCCGCACACGATCAATGTTGCGTATGTTCTGGCCATGCCGGCTTTCGCATTTGCCCAGGACAAATGCTACGACGCCGCCAAGGACCAGGCCGACCCGAACTAGTGCGCCGATGCCGCGTCCAGGAAATCCGACAAGAAGCTCAACGAGCTTTACAAGCAGATCGAAACCCGGCTGAACGACGACGCGGATATCAGGACGCTTCTCGTTCAAGCACAGCGGGATTGGGTCAAATTTCGCGACGCAGAGTGCAGTTTCCAGACCGCAGGAGCGGCCGGAGAAAGCGCAATTCCAACGCTCATCGCGGAATGCATGGACAGCCTGACGCAATCCCGTGTCAAAGATTTCGAGGGATACCTGAATTGCCAGAAAGGCGATGCGAGCTGCCCCGTTCCGGCAGCGAACACATCACATGCCGTACCTGCCGTGGCCGAGGAGAACGGCCAGACCGGCCTTGCCCAGGCTGCCGACCCGATACCCATTCCATTGCAACATGTTGTTGGGCACCTCGGAACCGGCAGTGATGAAGTCATCTACCACAAACTCGGGATCGTGATGGGCATCAATGGTGCCAAGCCTCGTCTGTTCGAATTCGACACCGGGTCGGATGAGTTCAACGCTGAGATCGATTCGAGTGTCCCTGGCGTAGAGCCGGTGCGCGGCAGCAAGCCCGAAATGTACCCCTATGGAAACGGCACCTACGGAGGTTGGGTACAACAGGCCCGGGTCGACAGCCTGTCCTATTACGATCCAGATGATCCCTCGGAGCCTGCCGTAACCTTTGACGGCGGCTTTAGCGTAGGTCGGGTGGTGGATTACGTCTTCACCAAGGATTTCGGCGACTTCGAGGATGCGAATGTGACGCAAAAGCCCGTGGGCCACCATGGCGATACGCCGGTTTATGCGGATCTTGATGCGCGCAAGAGCATGAAGAATGGCGAACCCGGTAACGAGGCGCCGTTTTACGGCGTCTTTGGAGCCGGCGATTTTATCGATAAGGGGGACCAGACCGCCGCTCCTGGCAGTCAGACGCAAAGCGGCTATGTGGTCTCCGCCAATGCAAATCTTGGAAAGAGGACGACACCGGGCTGCGCTCCCTGCCTGACGCTGAATTTGTCCCCCAGTCTGAGATCCCAGTTTACGGCCCTGATACCGTGGGGCGAACTGGATTACGAATTCCTCCAGAGACGATTCCCGCGATCAGGCGCGAATGCATCCAGTCAGTACGAAGGGTCTTACCGTTATAAAATTTCCTTTGATCATAAGGGAAAGAAGCAATCGGTTGATTTCAGTGGACCTGTTTTATTGGATACAGGAACGACAAGCTTTATTTATATTACAACAGAATCTAGTTTGAATAAGCTTCAGTCGAGAGGATTTAATATTGCTGAATTTGGTGATGAGATAGTCGACTTCAAGTTTTTTGGATTCGATGATGGTATAAATAACCGTGAATATGATGATGTCGACATTCTCCGCCAAAGCGATGAGATGAAAGTCGGCGGTCTCATTCTCGGTCTGCCATTCTTCGAGTCCAATTCCATAATGAATGATCTGGAAAACAGGACGACCGCATATTCACCCTATTTTGTCAGCGCTGCTAACTTTACGACAGACGCGGCTGCCAAGGATCAAGTGCAGTTGAATCGCGCGACCAGCGATGCTGGAAGCAACGGATGGCTGGCCGGCATCGTCTCCGGCGCCGGCGACTTCACGATCGAGAAGGACGCGGACGTGCGCATGACCGGGGCCAATACTTATACCGGCACAACCCATATCGCGGCCGATGGGTATCTTACCCTGGCCGGTCCGGCCAGCATCGAGCATTCATCGCGCGTCATGGTCGACGGTGTGCTCAACCTCGACCAGAAAGGAAACCACCTGAAGTCCTGGGGGGTGGCGCACTCCCTGAACGATACGGCCATTCGCAACCTTGGCGGTAAAGGCGAGGTCTATCTGGGTGCGGGCAGATTGATCCTGACAGAAGCCGACGGGCTGTTTGATGGGACCATCGCGAACTATGATGACGCCAGCGACAGTGGCGGCCTCGTTGTCGCCGGCGGCAAGCTGACGCTGAGCGGAAAGAACAAATATTCGGGCATGACCGAAGTGGCGGCGGCAGCGGAGTTGCACGTGACCGGCTCTTTGACCGGTGACGTTTCCGTCTCGGGACTGCTTGTCGTTGACGGAGAGGTCTCCGGCAAAGTCATGGTCAAGGAGGGCGGCACGCTGACCGGCTCAGGAAAGGTCGGCAACGTCACGGTCGCCGAAGGTGGCAAAGCTGATCCAATGAAAACCAGATAATCAGGCCATGGGCACGGCCGACCGTGGCAATGACGGATAGCTGAAGAGAACATAGGGCGGGGCTGAGCAACTTAAGAGCTTGACTGCAACGGGAAAGGGAAATCGATGAAAATAGCGATGCTGACTGCTGCCGTGGTTCTGGCTGCGCCGACATTCGCCCTTGCCAAGGACAAGTGCGCCGAGGCCAAGGATCAGGCCACCATGAACCAGTGCTTCGGTGCCGAGTTCCAGAAATCCGACAAGAAGCTCAATGAGCTTTACAAGCAGATCGAAGCCCGCCTGAAGGACGATGCGGATACCAAGAAGCTTCTTGTTCAGGCACAGCGGGATTGGGGCAAGTTTCGCGACGCGGAGTGCAGTTTCCAGACCGCAGGCGCGGCCGGAGGAAGCATGATGCCAATGCTCATCGCGCAGTGCATGGACGGCCTGACACAATCCCGTGTCAAAGGTTTCGAAGGCTATCTGAAATGCCAGGAAGGCGACATGAGCTGCCCTGTTCCGGCCGCGAACTGACACATGCCACAGCTGATCGGATCACGATGAAGCCGGCGGCGAGCGTGATGTCGCCGCCAGACATGAAAGGATGCGAGGGGCATCATCATTGCGTGAGGGACTTGAAGGAGGTGGATCGTGAAACCCTATAAATCGTCACTCGCAATGACGATTGCGGCATCTGTACTGTTGGCATGTGTCGTGCCGGCAACAGCCCAGACTGACATGAGCTTCGACGTCAACGTCACGCTTTCCAAAAAGGCAGCTGCCAAGCTCGCGGCTGAAAAGGAGGGGATCGTTGTCTTCGCCTCCTATTACGGCGACCCGAAGCGGAGCGCCGAGAAGCTAAACGAAATCGGCCAGATCGATCTCACGCCGCAGGACGAAGAGGTGGAGATACCGGGTACAGCGGGCCACGCCCACGTCAGCGGCGCAAAGGTCGACGCGAAGCGTCTCGACTGGCTTGCCGGGCCGGCCAAGGTCAACGTCAACGTTGCGTCGGCGCGCAAGAGCAGCCCGGACAATCTGCTCAACTGCGATTTCATCGACGGTCCACTAAGCGATGTCCAAAGGAAGCCTGTGACGCTTCATTGCGGATTGATCGAAGAAAATGTGGACACGAAGTTGAGGCCATAAGGCTAACAAAATCATGCCGCCTCGTGACCGGGGTCAACGCAGATTATCGGCGGCATTACCTGCTTTGCTCAAGGGAGGCAAAGATTCTCATGCGCCCACTATTCGCTACCTGTTTTTGCCTGGCCATTATGTCCTTGCCCGCCGCCGCCTATGCCGAGCGCCGTTGTGGCTGGTACTCCAGCCCGACACCCGGCAACCTCGTCCTGACCGACAGTGACGGGGATTGGTGGATCCAGATGCAGGGACGCCCGGATCACAAAGGCATCGACAATGTGCCGGCCTTTGACGAGCGGCAATTCGTCGAGACCAATGTGCCTGGTTCGGGTCACGGCTACGGATGTGCGTGCATGAATGTCGTAACCAACGCCAAGCAACAGAAGATCACCAGGGTGATCTCGGGCCAAATCCTTCCGCTGCTGCGCTGTCGCAACGACAGATCGCTGCCTAACCCCGACGGATAATTGTTAGATATCTTGTGGATGCCATGGCTGACGGTAGGGCGGCCTAGAGCATTGGATCAAGAAAAAGCCCGGCAAACCGGGCTTTTTCTTGGGTCTCTGAAACCGCATCAATCGGCTCGAAACGGGAATTTGGTGCCCAGAAGAGGACTCGAACCTCCACTCCTTGCGGAACACGGACCTGAACCGTGCGCGTCTACCAATTCCGCCATCTGGGCTGGTGCGCGCTCATTAAGCGGGCGAGGGATGAGTGTCAACGCGCTTTTTTGAAAGCCGCGTTCCTTCTCCGGCTCAATGCTCCAGCACTTCCTTCGACGCCACCGTGGAATCGGCGTTGAGCGTGTAGATGATCGGCACACCGGTGCCGAGCTCGAGCTTGACGATCTCCTCGCCCGATTTGCCGTCCAGCGCCATGATCAGCGCGCGCAGCGAATTGCCGTGCGCCGCCACCAGCACGGTGCCGCCGCGCAGCACATGCGGTTGCAGATCGTGCAAGTAATAGGGCCAGACGCGCGCGCCGGTGTCCTTCAGGCTTTCACCGCCGGGCGGCGGCACGTCATAGGAGCGGCGCCAGACATGCACCTGCTCCTCGCCCCATTTCTTGCGCGCATCATCCTTGTTGAGGCCGGAGAGATCGCCATAGTCGCGCTCGTTCAGCGCCTGGTCGCGAATTGTCTCGAGATCGCTCTGGCCAACGGCGTCGAGAATATGCTGGCAGGTCTTCTGCGCCCGGATCAGCGACGACGTGAAGGCGATGTCGAACTTCATGCCGCGCGCCCTGAGCTTGGCGCCAGCCGCCTTGGCTTCGGCATGGCCCAGTTCGGTCAGGTCGACGTCGCGCCAGCCGGTAAATAGGTTCTTCAGGTTCCATTCGCTCTGGCCGTGGCGCACGAGCACGAGAGTTCTCGACATATTTGCTCCTTCAAATCTTGTGGATCAGCCAAATCTTGTGGATCAGCCAAATCTGTGGATCAGCCAAATCTGTGGATCAGCTTGTCAGGCCGAGCACGTCCCGCATCGAATAGAGGCCCGGCTTGCGGCCGCGCGCCCACAGGGCTGCCTTGACCGCGCCGCGGGCAAAGATCGCCCGGTCCTCGGCATGATGGGCAAGCGTGATGCGCTCGCCGGTACCGGCCAGCACCACACTGTGGTCGCCGACCACCGAGCCGCCACGCAAGCTGGCGAAACCGATCGAGCCTGCCTTGCGCACACCGGTATGGCCGTCGCGCACGCGAACATCGTTGCCGGCAAATGCTACGCCGCGCCCGGCAGCGGCGGCCTCGCCGAGCAGCAGCGCCGTGCCCGACGGCGCATCGACCTTGTGCCGGTGGTGCATTTCCAGGATCTCGATGTCGAAATCGTCGGCATCGAGCGCGCGCGCCGCCTGCTCAACCAGCACCGCCAGCAGATTGACGCCGAGGCTCATATTGCCTGACTTGACCACCGTCGCGTGCCGCGCCGCCGCCGCGATCCTGGCATTGTCTTCAGCCGAGCAGCCGGTTGTGCCGATGATATGGGCGATGCGCGCCTGCGCCGCGTAGCCGGCGAATTCGACGGTCGCCGCCGGCGTGGTGAAATCGAGCACGCCGTCGGCCTTGGCGAAGGCCGGCAGCGGATCGTCGCCGATCGCCACCTCGAGCCTGCCGACGCCGGCCAGCTCGCCGGCATCCTTGCCGAGATGGGGCGAACCGGCCCGCTCGATGGCGCCGGCGACGCGGGCGCCCGGTATCGTGTGGATGGCGCGGATCAGCGCCTGGCCCATGCGGCCGGCCGCACCGACCACCACCAGGCCCATTTCACTGACGGTCGGCGTGTCACTCATGAAAGTCTCCCGGTCGCCTTTTTCGCGCGGACATTTTGCGCCGCAGTCTGGATTGGCTTGCCGTCGTCGACAAGCCCCAGCCCCTTCCTGCCTTGCACCCGGTGGAACCGGGCATAGACGCTGTGCGGGTCGGCCATCAGCGAGGCATGCGTGCCCTGTTCGACCAGCCGGCCCTGCTCCAGCACGATGATATGATCGGCATTGACCACCGTCGACAGCCGGTGCGCGATGACAATGGTGGTGCGCCCTTCCATGACATGGGTCAGCGCTTCCTGGACGCGGGCCTCGGCCTCGTTGTCGAGCGCCGAGGTCGCTTCATCGAGCAGCAGGATCGGCGCCTGCCGAACGATAGCGCGTGCAATTGATACGCGCTGGCGCTGGCCGCCCGACAGCGTCACGCCGTTCTCGCCGACGGGCGTGTCGTAGCCTTGCGGCTGCTGGCGAATGAAATCGTGTGCCGCGGCCTGTTGGGCGGCGCGTTCAATCTCTGCGTCGGTGGCGCTCAGCCTGCCGTACCGGATGTTGTCGCGGATGGTGCCTTCGAACAGATAGGGCTGCTGCGAGACATAGGCGATCGAGCCGCGCAGCGAATGCTTGGTGACCTTTGAAATGTCCTGGCCGTCGATTTCGATGCTGCCCGACTCGACATCGTGGAAGCGCTGCAGCAGCGCAACCAGCGTCGTCTTGCCGGCGCCCGAGGCTCCGACGATGGCGGTCACCTTGCCGGCGGCGGCGACAAAGCTCAGATCCTGCAGGACCGGCGCCCCTTCGACATAGCGGAAGGACACGTTGTTGAAGCGCACTTCGCCAGAGGTGAATTTCGCCTCGGCGGCTCCCGGCACGTCACCCTGCTGCGGCTCGAGGTCGAGAAGCTCGTAGATCATGCGCGCATTGACCAGCGACTTTTCCATACCGACCTGCATGCGCGCCAGCCGCCTGGCCGGATCATAGGCAAGCAGCAGGGCGGTGATGAAGGCAAACACCGCGCCCGGCGGCTGGCCGCCGACGGTCGCCCGGTAGCCGGAATAGGCGATGACACCGGCGACGGCGAAGCCGGCCAGCATTTCGGAGATCGGCGTCAGCCGTTCCGAGACGCGGGCGATCTTGTTTGCCCGCTGCTCGGCGCCCGCGACGAGGCCGCCGATGCGGCGCGACAGCTCGTCTTCCAGGGTGAAGGCCTTGACGATAGCGATGCCTTGCGTCGCTTCCTGCATGGCGCCGATCAGCCGCGAGTTGATCTGCACCGATTCACGGGTGATGCGACGCACCCGGCGCATCAGATAGGTGACACTGTAGATCAAGGGCGGCCCGATCAGTAGCGACATCGCCGAGAGCATCGGGTCCTGCCAGATCATGACGCCAACCAGCGCGACAAGCGATACGGCATCGCGCGCCAGCGATGTCAGCGTCATCGACAGGAGATCGCGGATGCCGTTGACGTTCTCGTTGATCTGCGCGGCGAGCCGGCCCGAGCGGGTGTCATTGAAGAAGCCGACGCCGAGCTTCATCAGATGGTCGAAGATGCGGCGTTGATAGCGCGCCACCAGATTGTTGCCGATTTTGGCCAGCGTCACTGCCTGGCCGTAGCTGGCCAGGCCGCGCAGCATAAAGGCGGCCAGGATCGACACGCTGATCAGCGCGATAAGATCGCCGCGCCGTTGGTAGAAGATCTGATCGATGACATCCTTCATGATCCAGGCGGTGAAGGCGGTCGTCGCCGCGATCGTCACCAGGCACAGCACGGCAAGAACATAGTACCAGCGATAATCGCGGCTGTTTTCGGCGATGATGCGGCGGATCACCGCCACGATCTCGCTGGGACGGACTTTCCCTTTGGTTGGTGCTGGAAGTGTCAAGTTGGAGCGCTTTGTGGTTTCGGTTCGGCCGGGCTGCAATTCGGCAACCTCTTAACGCCCCGATGGCGGCTTGCCTATGGCCGGGGACGGCGAAACTTCGTCGCGGCGCAGCTTGTGTCTTAGACCCGCCAGCGCCGCCCCGCCGTCTGCACGCCGAACAGCGACGGATTTCTCGCATAGGCGGCCAACCCTAAAAGCGCCGCCAGCGGATGGGTGATGACATAGACCGGCATGCTGCGCATCAGGGCGCTGTGCGGCGCCTTGTCCTCGAAGGCGGCGCGGAAATTGCCGGTGCGCAGTGCCGGCAGGATTTTTTGCGCGATGCCGCCGGTGAGAAACACGCCGCCGCGGCTCATGAACACTAGAGCGAGATCGCCGGCGGTGCGTCCCAGGCAAGTGACGAAGATCGACAGCGCCTCTTCGGCCACCGGATCGTTCTTTGCCAGCGCCGCGGCGGTGACCTCGGCAGGCGTTGTAAAGGGAGACGGCTTGCCGTCCGCCTTGGCCACGGCCCGGTAGGCATTGACCAGGCCGCGTCCGGACAGGATCTGTTCGCCGGAGATGCGGCCCTCGAGCTTCTCGATATGCGGAAACACCTGGAAATCGCGCGGCGAGCGCGGGCCGATATCCATATGGCCGCCCTCGCCGGGTACCGGTATCCAGTGATGCAGCGCATAAACCAGCCCGGCGACACCGAGCCCGGTTCCCGGGCCGAGCACCACCCGCCCGGAATTCGGTTCCGGCTCGTCGCCGCCGATCTTTTCCATATGCTCTTCGCCGAGCGCGACGACAGCCAGCGCCTGTGCCTCGAAGTCGTTGAGCACCACGACGTCGCTGAGACCGAGACTGGCGAACATCTGTTTAGGCTTGACGATCCATGGGCAATTGGTAAGCGGGATCTCGTCGCTTTCGACAGGACCGGCTACCGCCAGCACAGCTGAATTCGGCCGGACCAACGAGCGGTCGAGCACGGCCGACTGGATCGCCTCGTCTATCGTATTGAAGTTGGCGGTCTGGACGATCGTCGGCTCGCCGGCCTCGGAATTCGCGTCGAGCACAATCGAGAAGCGCGCATTGGTGCCGCCTATGTCGCCGATCAGGATCGGAAATCGCAACAAAGTGTCGTCGTCGCTTACGCCTGGCATGCTCTCGTCCGTTCCCGACGCGTATCGCCGTTCTCTCTCGTTGACTAGCGCATGACCGCAAAAAGGGAAATCGGTTTCGAAATGGAGATGCACGGATGCAGACAGCGAACATGCTGCCCGCATCAGTGCCCCGGTCGTGGCCGCGGCAGCGGAATGCCGATCTCGGGGGTCGCCACAAAGGCGTTCGCCGAGGCCGGAAGCGCTGCCGCGCCGGCTGCGACCGTCGGCGGCGGCGAAGGTTCTGCCGCGATCGGTACGCCGTCGCCATAGTAGGTGACTGCTTCGGCCGAGGCCGGAGCCGGCGCGTCGAGCACGAACTGGCATTGTCTGGGCAGGTTCGCCATCGTCATCACGTCGCGTGCCTTCGGCTTGTCCGGGTTCTTGTTGGGGCGCCACGGCCCCTCGGTGAACCACCAGGCCAGCGCCTGGTCGCAGCCATCGCCCGGCGCCGTCGCTTCCTGCGCCTTGCAGTCGGGTGATCCAGCCTGGCAGCCGATGCGAATGTGGAAGTGGTAGTCGTGGCCCCAGAACGGCCTGACCTTGCGCAACCAGCCGCGGTCGCCTTTGACCGTGTCGCAGAGCTTCTTCTTGATCCCTGGATTGACCAGGATGCGCTCGACTTCGGGATAGCTCGCGGCGCGCTTCAACAGCCGCGTATGCATCGGCGTCCACACGCCGTCCTTCACCAAGTGGGTTTTTTCATCGACCATCAAGGTAGCGCTGATGTTTTCGCGCTCTTCGGCCGAGAGCTTGCGGTCGGGCATCGGCGTCAGCCAGATGTCGGCGTCGAGGCCGATCTGGTGGGAGGCATGGCCGGTCAGCATCGGCCCGCCGCGCGGCTGCGAAATGTCGCCGATCAATAGGCCCGGCCAGCCGTCGGCGGCAGCGTCGCGCGACAATTTCTCGATCAGCGCGATCATTGCGGGATGACCCCAGCGGCGGTTGCGCGACGGCCGCATCACCTCCCAGTGCCGGCCGTCCATGGGCAGGGCGACGCCGCCGGAAAAACAGCCTTTGGAGTAGAAGCCGATCGATTGCGCTGCTGCGAGTGCCGGCAGCTTTTTGGCGCCAAACAGGTCTTTTGCCCGTTGCTCGGCGCTCGCCGTCTGCGTTGCAAGCGCCGCCAAGCCGGCGACGGCCAGTGCTGCCGTCAGCAGCAGCGTTTTGCCCGGCAAGGCTCGCGCTAACGTCTTTCCCAAGCTGGACCCCTCCGCGATTTGAACCGCATCATACCACAGCCCGCGCAACGCATCGATCATGACCGTTTCATCGGGCTGCGCGCCTCGCCGTCGCGCCAGTCGCCGCTCGCCCACATGGCATCGAGCGCCGAGCGATAGTCGGGAAAGCGAAAGCCATAACCGGCCGCCTTGATCGCCGCGTTGGCGACACGCTTGTTCTCGCCGTAGAAAGACCGCGCCATGGGCGAAAGTTGGGCGGTCTCGAACGGAATTTCGGGCGGCGGCTCGACGCCCATCAGCTTTGCGGCATAGGCGACGACGTCCTGCGGCGGCGCCGGCAGGTCGTCGGTGACATTGAAGATGCCGCCGCGATTGCCCTCGGCCAGATGCCAGAGCGCGCCGGCAATATCGTCGCAATGGACGCGGTTGAACACCTGGTCCGGCTTGACCAGTCGCCGGGCGGTACCGTTTTCGAGATTGACCAGGGCGTTGCGGCCCGGCCCATAGATGCCGGAAAGCCGCAGGATCGCCACCGGCCGGTGGATGTCATGGCCCAGTTGTAGCCAATCCTGCTCGGCTGCGACACGCATCACCGACCGTTTCGACAACGGCCGGCATTCGGCGGCCTCGTCCACCCAGTTGCCGCCATGGTCGCCATAGACGCCGACGGTCGAGAGATAGGCGATCCATTCGAGCTCCGGCATGTTGGCCGCGATCTCCTCGCGTGCCGCGCCCAGCACCGGGTCGCCGGCCTCGTCCGGCGCGACCGAGACGACGAGATGGGTTGTCTTCTCAAGGGCATCGCCGATTTCGGAGGTCAGCGTGCCATCGAAACGCAGCGGCACGATACCGGCTTGCCGCAGCGCCGCGAGTTTTTCCAGCGTCCGTGTTGTGCCGAAGATCGTTGTGTCGGCATCCCTGTTGGCGCGGGCGAAGGCCTTGCCCGAATAACCGGCGCCGAAGATGAAAATCTGCTTTTTTGTCATGTATGCGCCTTGATCGGCTTTGGCCGGGCCAGAAGCCATTCGCCTCTCACCGCCTCGTCATCTTCTGCTTGCAAAGCGGCTGCGGCACGTTCGGCAAACTCCCGACCCGGCACCAGCCGCGACAGCGCCCATACCGCAGCTCCGCGAACCAGGGGCGAGGCGTCGTCGAGCAGCGCGCGGACGGCGCCGGCCAGCGACAAGTCCTGGGAATTGCCGGCCGCTATCAGCACGTTGCGGATAAAACGGGCGCGGCCGATGCGCTTGATCGGCGAGCCCGAAAAAAGCACGCGGAAGGCAGCGTCGTCGAGGCGCAGCAGCTCGGCGATCGGCGGTTCGCGCAAGTCCGCGCGGGCGGCAAGCTTTGCCTCCGAAGCGGCTTGGGCGAACTTGTTCCACGGGCACGCGGCCAGGCAGTCGTCGCAGCCATAGATGCGATTGCCGATCTTTTCCCGGAACTCATGCGGGATCGGTCCTTTGTTCTCGATGGTGAGGTATGAAATGCAGCGCCGCGCATCGAGCCGGTAAGGCGCCGGAAAGGCGTCCGTCGGGCAAACGTCGAGGCACGCCCGGCAGGAGCCGCAATGATCGTTCTCAGGCGCGTCCGACACCAGCTCGGCCGTCGTGAAGATGGTGCCGAGGAACAGCCAGGAGCCATGCGTTCGGCTGACCAGGTTGGTGTGCTTGCCTTGCCAGCCGAGGCCGGCCGCCTCGGCCAGCGGCTTTTCCATCACCGGCGCGGTGTCGACAAACACTTTCACGTCCCCACCGGCTCGCGCCACGATCTTGCCGGCGATCTCCTTCAGCCGGCCCTTCATCACGTCATGATAGTCGCGGTTCTGCGCATAGGCCGAGATCGCGCCGCGGTCGCGCTTTGCCAGGATGTCGCGTGGGTCGTGGTCGGGGCCGTAATTCATCGCCAGCACGATGATCGAGCGGACCTCTGGCCAAAGCGTCGTCGGTTTGCCTCGCCGCTCGAGCGTTTCGGCAATCCAGCCCATCGAGCCGTGAAAGCCGTCGGCAACGAATTCGGCCAGCCGTTCCGGCGCCTGCGGAATCGCATCGGGCGTGGTGACGGCAACGGCGTCGAAGCCGGCATTCCGCGCCTCGCGGTCGATCAGCGCGCGCAGCTTTGCCGTATCAGAAATCGAGGTCCGCATAATGTGACACCGGCGACAGGCCGCGCACCCGGTCGGACAGAAGCGGCCGGAACGAAGGCCGTGATTTCACCCTTGTATACCATTCGCGCGCGGCGCTGTGTTCGCGCCAGTCGATCTCGCCGAGATAGTCGAGCACCGACAGTGCTGCCGCCGCCGCGAGATCGGCATAGGTGACCTTGTTGCCGGCCAGCCAATGACGGGTGCCGGCCAGCCAGTTGGTGTATTTCATGTGCTGGCGGATATTGGCGCGGGCGGCGCGGATCGCCGCCGAATCGGGCGAGCCGCCGCCTGCCGTTTCCGGCATGACCGGCTTCAGAACGCGCTCGCGCACCAGATGCCGGGTGACTTCGCTTTCCGCCTTGTTGAGGTACCAGTCGGTCAGCCGGCGGATTTCGGCGCGCTCCATCGGATCCTCGGCGAATAGCCGCTTGTCGCGCTTGAGTACGCCGCGCGTCTCGTCGAGATATTCGGCAATGACCACTGCGCCGACGATAGGCACGTCGCCCTCGGCAAGCAGGATGGGCAGCGTGCCGGCCGGGTTCAGCGCCAGGAACTCCTTGCGCCGCGTCCACGGCTTCTCCTCGATCAGCGCCAGTTCCTCGCCATACTCACCAAAGGCGAGGCGGACGAAGCGGCAGCTGGCGAACATCGGATGGTGGAAAAGCGTCAGCATGGTCCCGCGATAATAGAGCGCACTGGCAAATCGCCGGCTGCGCCGGTAAGTCTTGGCCGCCCGATTCAGCGGGCTGTCAGGGTGCTGCGACCTATAGGGGGAGTTCCGCGCCGTGACAAGCAAGCCCTTTTCTCAAGCCCTCACTCCAACGCCGAGGTTGCCATGGAAAGCCAGACCGTCGTCGAAGCGCTGCTGCTCGGCCTGCTCGAGGGCCTGACCGAGTTTATTCCGGTGTCTTCGACCGGTCATATCCTGCTCGCCGGCCATTTCCTCGGTTTTCATTCGACCGGAAAGGCCTTCGAAATCCTGATCCAGCTCGGCGCCATATTGGCGATCCTCAGCGTCTATTTCCGCCGTCTCTGGAAGATGCTGCTCGAGCTGCCCTACGATCGGCTGACGCGGCATTTCGTCCTTGGCATTCTCATCGCATTCCTGCCGGCGGCCATTGTCGGCGCACTGGCGCATGATTTCATCAAGACGGTGCTGTTCGAATCGCCGCGGCTGATCTGCATCATGCTGATCATCGGCGGTGTCATCCTGCTGCTGGTCGATCGCATGAAGCCGAAGCCGTATTACCACGATGTCGAGCGGTTTCCGACCAGACTTTATCTGCAGATCGGGCTGTTTCAGTGCTTGTCGCTAATCCCCGGCACGTCACGCTCGGGCTCGACCATCGTCGGCGCGCTGCTGCTCGGCGTCGACAAGCGGGCGGCGGCGGAATTCTCCTTCTTCCTTGCCATCCCGACGATGGTCGGCGCCTTCGCCTTCGACCTGTTCAAGAACCGCAATGTGCTAAGCAGCGCCGACTTGCCCATCATCGCCGTCGGCTTCGTTGCCGCCTTCGTCACCGCGCTAATCGTCGTGCGCTTCCTGCTCGACTACGTCTCGCGCCATGGCTACGCGCTGTTCGGCTGGTGGCGGCTGGTCGTCGGCATCGTCGGGCTGGCGGGGCTGGCAATCTGGGGGTGAGCCGGCGCGGATAGCGCAATCCCAGCCGGAACTCTATTCTTGCCCGAAGCCGAGCCATACGATCTTGTGGACGTATGGTTGGCAGGGGGAATGCATGAGCGAAGTTCTTGACGCCCTCGTTATTGGCGCCGGTCCGGCGGGACTCGGCGTCAGTTACTTCTTGAAACGGCAGGACCGCGACCACCGTGTGCTCGATCGAGGCCGGATCGGCGAGACGTGGCGAACGCAGCGGTGGAACTCGTTTCGACTGAATTCGCCGACCATTCGCTCCATCTTACCCGGTGATTCCTACGAGGGGCCCGAGCCGTGGGGCGCGATAACCCACCACGAATTTGTCGCGTATCTCGAAGGCTATGCCGACCGGCACCGCCTGCCGGTAAGCACCCAAACTCCGGTGCAAGAGCTGACGAGAGACGACGGGATCTTTCGCATCACCACGACGGACGGGGCATTTCTGGCGCGCAACGTGGTGATCGCCACCGGCGACCAGAATCGGCAGGTCCGGCCAGCAGGGTCGGCGGATTTGCCAACCGCAATTGGCCAAGTCGATTCCTCGGCTTATCGCAACCCGGCCGAGTTCGAGAGTGGCGCGGTGCTGGTGGTCGGCAGCGGCCAGTCGGGCGGCCAGATCGCCGAGGATCTGGCGTTGGCAGGACGTGTGGTCTTTTTGGCGACCAGCCGCAACGGCCGTTGGGTGCGGCGCTACCGCAGGGGCAACATACTTAAATGGCTGACGCTGTCCGGTTTTCTCGACGTTCCGCGCAAGGAACTCGTCCTCCCCTCCGGCAAGCTGCAGGCCCGCGCGCTGGTCGGCGCGACCCATACGATCAGCCTGCAATCGCTGAGCGCGCAGGGCGTGGTGCTGCTCGGCCGCTTCAGGGGTGTGGAGAACGGCAACCTTGTCTTCGGCGACGAGCTCGACGACCATATGCGATTTGCCGACGAAGTCTCCGCGAATGCCAAGCGCCTGGTTGACGAGTACATCGAGCGCGCCGGCCTCGATGCGCCACTGGCCGAGGATGATCCAGCCGAGACGATTGAACCGCGCTTGCCCGATCCTCCGATCCGCTCCCTCGACTGGACGGCGAGCGGCATCAGATCAGTGATCTGGTGCACCGGCTTCACCGGCGATTTCTCATGGGTCCGGTTCCCCGGCGCGCTCGATGCAGCCGGCCAGCCCGTCCACGAGGACGGCGTCAGCGCTATTCCAGGTCTCTTTTTCGCCGGCCTCGATTTCGGATCGACGCGGAAGTCGGGCACCATACCGGCCATTCCAGAGGAGGCGGCCGCCGTCGTGGAGCGACTTGTCCAAGCGGGAGCCGACTTGCCACGGAACGGCGTCTAAACGAGCCGTCGAACGCGGGTTCTTGAACGTGCAAGAACATGACAGCTCTGGCGCGATCAAGACGACGCACGCTGCCTTTTGTCGAAGCGCACCGACAATTTTCCGTAGTCCATTGGTGCGACAGCCAGAAATCGCGGGCACCTTCGATACGGCGCTCCGATTCGCGGCCGACTGCATCCATTGCCTCCATCAGCGTGCGGCGGCCTTGACCTTGGCTGGTCGTCGTCGTGCTGACAGCACTGGCCATATGGGATGAGCCGGCGCAGTCGTTCGGAATGGTCGACCTGGAGACGCCAAAGGAGGTGCATCAAGGCGCGCGATCGGTCAGCGCGTTCGCACCTTCCTCCGCGGCGCAATGTGCGCAGCAGTAGATGATGTCATCCTGTTCGACGCCATGTCCGATGATCCGGCATCCGCAATGCGGACACGTCGGAGCAAGTTTCTGGACCGCGCATTCGAAGCTGTCGAATGTGTAGGTCTCGTCGGCCATCGTCACGTTGAAAGCCTTGTCGTAGTCATTCCCGCATTGATCGCATCTGGCCATAGTTCTTTTCCTTCTTTCACTGGCTTCAAGCTCGACCAACCTGTCGCGCGGCGATAGGTTCCCGCCAGGATCAGGGGGCCGTCCTAAGGCGGAGACGAGAGCGAGCCTACGCGACGGCGCTGTTCGATCACGCGGATCACCTCGTCAATATCCCGCGGCTCGATGTCGAGTTCCTTCAGGCCAGGCGCGTCGATTGCTGCCACATTGTCCTGACGCATAAGATCGATCTGGTTGCGCGTTATGGGGGCAGCCGGGAGGAGTTCCGCGACGCCAGCCAAGGCGTTCCATACCGCAAACGGCACCGGCATCAGCTTGACGTGCGTATCGAGCTGTCGGGCGATCTCCCGAAGCAGTTCCTTATAGGTATAGATACGCGGGCCACCGAATTCGAATATGGATGAACCCTGGGTTCGCCCGTCGATCAGCCGGCTCACTGCTTCTGCGACGTCTGCCACATAGACCGGCTGAAGCCGTGTGCCACCATCGCCGAACAGCGGATAGACCGGCAGGAGGCGTATCATCCTCACAATGGTCGTGAGGAAAGCGTCGTCAGGTCCTGTCATGACGGCGGGACGCACAATGAAAGCGCCGGGAAATGCGCTTTCCACGGCACCTTCTCCGCGCCCGCGCGCCCTTATGTAATTCGAATCCGATTGAGGATCGGAGCCGATCCCTGAAATCTGGACGAACTGGTCGATCGCGCGGTCGCGCGACGCGGCAGCGAGATCGGCCGCGGCTTTCACATGCACGCGTTCAAAGGTCTGGATGCCCTGCTCGACGTAAAGACTGACGGCATTCACGACCGCCTGTGATCCGGTAATGGCCGACCCGATCGAGGACGCATCCAATATATCCGCCTCGACTGCTTCGGGCATCCTTGTAATCGAGGAAAAGACCAGGGCCACGCGAGCCGGATGGCGAGATGCGGCGCGCACCGTGAAACCTCTTTCCAGGAGCCGCTTCACGATCCTGCGCCCGAGAAAGCCAGTTCCGCCGAACACGGTGACGATCCGTTCCGGGTTGAGATCGTCGGGATCCATTTGCCTCGCCATCCCTTTGTCCTCGCATAGCTGCCACGAGGACTGCCCTGGCCGGCATTTGAACCAGCCCGTCGAACATCAGGACGATTGGGGAACAACGCAGGAACGCTTTTGTTCCAGTCAGCGCTGGGCGGATGCTTGACAGATCGGCAAACCATGATCTGAACCGCAGGCGCAGCAAAACGGCCCCACTTCGAGAATGGCCTAGTTTCGCCCGTAAAACACATTCTCGACATGCACCGGCCAGCGCCACGGCAGCACCGCCACCATGTCGAAGCGCACCGATAATTTTCCGTAGTCGGATTGGCGCGACAGCCAGAAATCGGCGGCGCCTTCGATGCGGTGCTCCGATTCGCGACCGACGGCTTCCATTGCCTCCATCAGCGTGCGGCGCGCCTTGACCTCGACGATCAGCACCAGATCGCCACGCCGCGCGATCAGGTCGATCTCGCCGAACCTGGTGCGGTGGCGGCGGGCAAGAATTCGGTAGCCTTTCAGCATCAGCGCCGCCGCCGCCAGCCATTCGCCGTGATGGCCGCGCCGGTAGGCCTTTTGCCGGCTGGCGCTCGGCCGTTCAGCCATCGCCGTCTCCGCCGGTCCCGTCTCTTCCGGCATTCTTGAGGTCGAGCAGCCGACGATAGAGCGTCTGCTTCTGGCCACCCGTCATCTTGGCGGCTTCCGCCGCTGCCTTGGAGGCCGGCATCTCGGCGGCGAGCGAAAGCAGCAGCCGGTCGATGTCTTCAGGCTCATCAGCGACAACATCCGCCAGGCCGACGCAGATGACGATTTCGCCTTTCGGCGTATCAGCTGCGGCGTAATGGCTGGCGAGCGATTGCAGGGTGCCGGTCCGCATCTCCTCGAAGGTCTTGGTCAGCTCGCGGCCGATGGCCGCCTTGCGGGCACCGCCCAGCACCTCGACCATGGCACTGAGCGTCTCGGCCAGCCGGCGCGGCGATTCGAAGAAGATCAACGTTGCCGGCACCGCCTTCAGCGCTTCCAGCCGCGTCAGCCGCTGCCCGGTCTTCACCGGCAGGAAGCCGGCAAACAGAAACGCGTCCGAGGGCAGGCCGGATGCCGTCAAAGCGGCAAGTGCTGCTGATGGGCCGGGGATCGGCACGACACGAATGCCGCGTTCCAGCGCCTCACCGACCAGCCGGTAGCCGGGGTCGGAGATGAGCGGCGTGCCGGCCTCCGAGATCAGCGCTACGCTTTGGCCGGCCAGCAGCGCCGCGATCAGCTTCGGTCCGGCCTCGCCGGCATTGTGCTCGTGGTAGGCGGTGGTGCGGCGGCGGATGCCGTAGCGGTCGAGCAGCACGCGGCTGACACGTGTGTCCTCGCAAGCGACGATGTCGGCGGCGGCGAGCGTTTCCAGCGCGCGCAGCGTGATGTCGGCGAGATTGCCGATAGGCGTCGCCACCAGGTAGAGCGCCGGCTCGAGCGGCCGGCCGGCGATTTCGGTCTGCCCGACCACATAACTGCGTTTGGCCGATTCGCCGGTCACCTGCACAACTCCGTTCGACCCTGTTTGGCACGGCTCACGCTTGGTTGCAAAAGCCTGGGTTGCAAAAGGGATGCCGACGTGAACCAGCCGCCATGCCTTCGCCATAGTAGGGAACGAAACCGTTGCCGGCGAATTTTACCCCTGATCTCGGGAGGAGCAGGATGAACAGCCTGACGATACAGGACGTTTTCGAACCCTACTATGCCGGCCGCAAACGCTTCGCCGCGCCATGCGACAAGAGCCTGCCTGCCGAAGCCGCAGATGGCAGAGCCAAGAAGCCGCTTGCACGCCAGCGATCGGCAGAGAGCAAGCCCGCAAACGAAACCGACCGCACGATGGAGCACTGACCGGACGATGCCCAATCGCTTCGACATTTTCATCACCCGCCTCGAAACAAAAAGCGCCCGCGATGGCGCAGCGTCACATTCCACAGACGACCAGCACCATGCCTCACGCGACAAAAGCGAGATCAAGCCGGCCCGTTCCGGAGACCCCAGCGAAAAAGATCGCGCCAAACACCGCCACAAGCACGAGGCTTGACCCCGCAAACTTTAGCGATCGGTCGAGACAGTTCTCGAAGCGCGGTTGCGAATGCTCCGCGATGTATCATTCAACCCAGATACTTCGAGACACGCGCCTCCAGCAGGCCCACCAGAGCCGGGTCCATGAATGCATAGTCGTCGGGAATATCGAGGCAGATTACTCGAGCCTTTTTCAGGCTTGTCTTGAATTTCTGCTGCAGTTTGGCGCGGTGCGTTTTTTCCATCACGAAGATGATGTCGGCCCAGGCGACGAGTTCATGCGTCAACGGAATGTCGGCATCGTGATTAGTGCCGGCCGAAGCGACCGCGATGTCCCGCCGCTTGGAAAACACCTGCTCCGCCGTCGGGCTGCGCAAGCGATTCTGGCTGCAGATGAAGAGAACGTTCTTCAACGTGCTATCTGGCCAAATCCGCCACGACCGCATCGAGCACGATCATGCCGGCCGGCGTGGCGCGCAGGCGGGCATTGCCGATCGGCGCCACCAGTCCTTCGTCCTGCAGCACCGACAGCCGTGCCGTCGACAGGCCGCGCCCTGAAAATGCCTCGTAGCGGGAAAGGTCGATGCCTTCCGCCAGCCTCAGCCCCATCAGCAGGAACTCGTCGGCCTCTTCCGACCGCGTCAGGACCTCGCCGCCGGTAACGCCATGACCCTTGGCCTCGACCAGATTGGCCCAGGTCTCCGGCATTTTCTCGGCGATCGTCACCACGCGGCGGCCATTTTCGACGAACCGGCCATGCGCGCCGGGACCGACGCCGACATATTCGCCATAACGCCAATAGGTGAGATTGTGCCGGCTTTCGGCGCCGGGCCTGGCGTGGTTGGAAATCTCGTAGGCCGGCAGTCCGCGCGCGGTGGTGATCTCCTGCGTTAACGCGTAGAGATCGGCGGCAAGCTCATTGTCTGGAATGATGAATTTCCTTGCCGCATGCAGTGCATGGAACGGCGTGCCTTCCTCGATGGTCAGCTGATAGAGCGACAGATGGTCTGCGGCGTGGCCGATCGCCTGCTCGAGCTCCGCCTGCCACGCTTCCGGCGTCTGACCGGGCCGCGCGTAGATCAGGTCGAACGACAGCCGTGGGAATATCTCGCGCGCCAGGCCGATCGCATGCAGGGCCTCATCGACATTGTGCAAACGGCCGAGGAAGCGCAGATCCTTGTCGTGCAGCGCCTGCACGCCAAGCGATACCCGGTTGACGCCGGCCGCGCGATAGCCGCGAAAGCGCTCGGCCTCGACCGAGGAAGGATTGGCCTCCAGCGTCACCTCGATGGCATCAGGCACCGTCCAGTTCTTCGCCACTGCATCCAGCACCGCCGCCACGGTCTGAGGCTTCATCAGCGATGGCGTGCCGCCGCCAAGAAAGATACTGGTCACCTCGCGCGGCCCGGTGCGGCCGCGCATCGTCGCCAGCTCGGTCTCGAAGGCGCGGGCAAAACGCTCCTGGTCGACCGGCTGGTGGCGGACATGGCTGTTGAAGTCGCAATAGGGGCATTTGGCCGCGCAGAATGGCCAGTGGACATAGACGCCGAAACCGGGGCTGCGGTCGAGCAGCATGGTCATGCGCCGGCCAATCGGGCTTGCGCGAATTTCTGGAAGGCGCGGGCACGGTGCGACAATGCGGTTGGCTGGCCGGGCTTCCAGCCATGCTTTTCCTCCGCGCTCATCTCGCCGAAGGTCTTTTCGAACCCATCGGGCAAGAACACCGGATCGTAGCCGAAGCCGAGCTCGCCGCGCGGCGGCCATACCAGCGTGCCCTCGACCTCACCGCGAAAATATTCCGCCTGGCCATCGGGGAAGGCCAGGCAGATGACCGCGACAAAGCGGCTCTTGCGCTGGGCAGGCGTGATCGCGCCAACTTCCTGCAAGGCCATTTCCGTGCGCTGCATGGCCATGCCGAAGTCGCGGGAGCCGTCCGGCGTCTCGGCCCAGTTGGCGGTGTAGACGCCGGGTGCGCCGTCGAGCGCATCGACACACAGGCCGGAATCGTCCGACAGCGCCGGCAATCCAGTGGCCTTGGCGGCGGCCAAGGCTTTTATGAGGGCGTTCTGCTCGAAAGTGGTGCCGGTCTCGTCCGGCTCCGGCACGCCGTATTCCTTTGCGGACTTCGCTTCTATGCCGAATGGCGCCATCAGATCGGCGAATTCCCGCAATTTACCGGCGTTATGGCTGGCGACGACGATCTTATGCCCGTCAAGCGAATGAACAGTTGGCGAATGCATCAGATGCCCCAGATTCTTGGCTCGGCGAATTCGATCGAATTGCCCGACGGGTCGCGAATATAGATCGAGCGGCCGCCCTGCGGCCATTCGAACTCGCTTTCGATGGCGATTTTCTTCGCCTCAAGATGCGCTTTCCAGCGTGGGATTTCATCCGCGCTTGCGGCGAAGCAAAGATGGCCCTGGCCGACCGCGCCATGCGGCGGTACTTTGAGCTTGGCGTCGGCCGGCGGCGGCACTTTGGTCGCCTCGGCATTGAACATAAGCAGTACGCTGTCGCCGCAGCGGAAGAAGAGATGCCTGCCATCGACCTTGCCGAGCAGATCGAGCCCGAGCACGCCCGAATAGAACCGTTCCGCGGCAGCAAGGTCCGTCACGTAGAGTGCTGATTCCAGGATTGCAGAAGGAGTCACAGGATCGCCAATCTCATCAATATTGACCGCAGCTAAGCCACCGCCATTTGCTGCAAGCTGACCAGGCGCTGAATACCTTTCTTGGCGAGCCCCATCAGCGCCGCGAACTGCTCTTCCGAGAACGGCTCGCCCTCGGCCGTGCCTTGGATCTCGACGATGCCGCCCTTGCCGGTCATGACGAAATTGGCGTCGGTGCCGGCCGAGGAATCCTCGATATAGTCGAGGTCGATGACCGGCTGGCCATCATGGATGCCGCAGGAGATCGCCGCAACGTGATCCTTCAGCACCTTGCCCAGGCTCGCCATCTGGCGGGCTTCCATCCAGCGCAGGCAGTCGTAGAGCGCCACCCAGCCGCCGGTGATCGAAGCGGTGCGCGTGCCGCCGTCGGCCTGGATCACGTCGCAGTCGACGGTGATCTGCTGCTCGCCGAGCGCCTGCAGATCGACCACGGCGCGCAGGGAGCGGCCGATCAGCCGCTGGATTTCCAGCGTGCGGCCGCCTTGTTTGCCGGCCGAAGCCTCGCGGCGCATGCGCTCGCCGGTCGAACGCGGCAGCATGCCGTATTCCGCCGTCACCCAGCCCTTGCCGGAGTTGCGCATCCAGCCCGGCACCTTTTCCTCCAGGCTGGCCGTACACAGCACATGCGTGTCGCCGAACTTCACCAGGCACGAGCCTTCCGCATGCTTGGAGACGCCGCGCTCGAAGGAGATGGGGCGCATTTCGTCGAATTGGCGTTTGGAAGGGCGCATTCAGGCTTCTTTCTTTCTTCGGAATCTTGGCCGGGGAATCTTGGCCGGCTTGTAGCCGCACGGGGCGTGAGGCGCAAAGGAAAATGGACCGGTTGCGCCGACACCGCGGAAGTCTATATCTTCGGGGCGGAGGTTTTTGGCTCGAAATGACAAAGGCAGTCGATCCCGGTTTGCAGTCGCACGTGCTCCCGTCGCACGCGCTGCAATCGCCCGCGCTTCAATCGCTCGACATGCGTTCGCGCGACATCTTCCGGCGCATCGTCGATTCCTATTTGAGGGATGGCGAGCCGGTCGGTTCGCGCAGCCTGTCGCGCATCCTGCCGTCGTCGCTGTCGCCGGCCACCATCCGCAACGTGATGAGCGACCTTGAGCATCTCGGCCTGATCTATGCGCCGCACATTTCGGCTGGCCGGCTGCCGACCCAGGCAGGCCTGCGCTTCTTCGTCGATGCTTTCATGGAACTTGGTGACCTCTCCGACGAGGAGCGCCGCACCATCGAGGCCCAGGTGCGCGCCTCCGGCTCGGGCGCGACGCTGGAGCATATGCTGACCGAGGCCAGCCAGATGCTGTCCGGCATGTCGCGCGGCGCCGGCCTCGTGCTCGCCGCCAAGAATGAGGTGGCGCTTAAGCACATCGAATTCATCCAGCTCGAGCCGACCAAGGCGCTGGCCGTGCTGGTCTCGCAGAACGGCGACGTCGAAAATCGCGTCATCGATCTGCCCCCCGGCATCACCATCTCGCAATTGCACGAAGCCTCCAACTTCCTCAACGCCCATATCCGCGGTCGCACCCTGGCCGAGGCGCGGGTCGAGATCGCCCGCATCAAGGAAGAGACCAGGGCAGCCCTCGACACGCTGTCGCAGGATCTGGTCGAGAAGGGCCTGGCGGTCTGGGCAGGCGCTGAAAGCGGCGTGCCTGGGCGGCTTATCGTGCGCGGCCGCGCCAATCTCCTGGAAAACGTCACTGCCCAGGCCGACATAGAATTGCTGCGGCATCTGTTTGAGGATCTGGAGACGCAGGATGGGCTGATCCAGCTTCTCGACCTCGCCGAGGCAGGCCCAGGCGTGCGCATATTCATCGGTTCGGAAAACAAGCTGTTTTCGCTGTCTGGCTCCTCGCTGGTGGTGGCACCCTATCGCGACAAGGACGCGCGCGTCGTCGGTGCGCTCGGCGTCATCGGGCCGACGCGGCTGAATTATGCGCGCATAGTACCGATGGTCGACTATACCGCGCAGCTGATTTCGCGCATGCTGAGCTAGGAGCCGCCGCGGGCCTGCCGCAAGGAGGAGAAAAGAATGGCGCTGGAATCGTTCAAGGCCCAGATCAGTCTGCTGCTCGAAGAAATGATCAACCAGCCAGAGGATCAGCACGAGGTGCAAGAGCAATTGCGCGAGAAGCTGCAAGAGATGCGGGCGATGGGTTTGCCACTGCCGGCCGATCTGGTCGCGCTGGAAAAGCGCCTCGACGACGACTTTTACGCCTCTGGCAACTGAACGGGTTCGGCTTCAAATCCTCGTGTGCTGGACGGCCGCTTGGAACGATCAATACCTGATGCCGTTTGCCCTGTTCGAGGCGAATCCCGGAGGACGTTGATGATCCGATCTGGCGGCTTTGCGGCCGTTGCCGCTGCCCTCCTTGTTGCGACACCGGCAGCCGCCCAGCAGGCGGACCAGAATGTGCTCAAAGGCGAAGCCGCGTTTGGCGATTGGCACGCCGACAGGCCTGGCGTCCGACGCCTGATTGGACCGCGAGACATGCCGGCAGCCGACCCCGCCCAATCCGCTTCGAACGGCGCCGGCGTGGCGGAACGGCCCGAAAGCGCCAAGCCAGAATTGCCGTCGGGCTTTTCGGCTGAAATGATCGCATCAGGCATCGTCAATCCACGTGTCGTGCGCGTCGCTCCGAATGGCGACCTGTTTGTTGCCAACAGCCATGCCGAACAAATACGCGTCTATCGTCTCGCCGAGGGCAGCGCCAAGCCCATCGAGAAAGCGATCTTCGCCAAGGGGCTCAATTATCCCTACGGCATCGCCTTCTATCCGCCAGGAGACAAACCGCAATGGGTTTATGTCGCGAACAGCGACAGCATCGTCCGCTTCCCCTATCGCGATGGCGACCTGAAGACATCCGGCAAACCAGAAACCATTGTCGCCCAAATCCCGTCGGGTGGTCACACGACCCGCGACATCGCCTTCTCGCAGGACGGCAAAACGCTTTATTTGTCGGTTGGCTCCGCCTCGAACGTCGCCGAGGATATAGGCAAGGAGCCGGATAGCGGCCTCGACGCCTGGGCCAAATCAAAGCCGCTCGGGGCGGTCTGGGGCTCCGAGGACGGCCGTGCCGATGTGCTCGCCTTTGACCCGGATGGGAAAAATCCCCGAACTGTCGCCACCGGCCTGCGCAACTGTACGGGCATGACCGTGCAGCCCGCCACCGGCGCATTGTGGTGCGTCGTCAATGAGCGCGACGAACTCGGCGACAATGTGCCGTTCGAATTTGCAACAGCGGTCAAGGACGGCGGATTCTATGGTTGGCCTTGGTACTACATCGGCAATAACGAGGATCCGCGCCATCAGGGCGAGCGGCCAGACCTCGCCGGCAAGGCCACTGTCCCCGATGTATTGATGCAGGCGCATTCGGCGCCGATGAATATAGCCTTCTACGACGGCAAGAACTTCCCGGCGGATTACCAGGGTGACGCCTTCGTCGCCATGCATGGTTCGTGGAACCGTGGCGCCAGGACCGGCTATAAGGTGGTGAGGCTCAAATTCAGGGATGGCAAGCCGACCGGCGAATATGAGGACTTCATGACCGGCTTCGTCATCTCGAATGACGCCGTCTGGGGCCGCCCGGTCGGTGTCGCGATGGCCAAGGACGGCTCGCTGATCGTCACAGAGGACGGTAATGGCACCATCTGGCGCGTTACCTACGAAGACGGCCGCTCCTGAACGGCGGTGTCGCCTGCTGCGCTGGCGCAATCGAATCCGGGCCGAGGGAATTCACCCAACTTCAACATTGTGCGACAAGCGCGAATCATGACACTCACCGGGTTTCTCGCCTATAGCGCCGCCCTCGGCATCGCCGCGGCCATCCCCGGCCCCGGCGTCACCGCGCTCGTTGCGCGTGCGCTGGGTTCCGGCTTCCGCTCGTCGCTGGCCATGTCGTTCGGGCTGATGCTCGGCGACCTGACCTATCTCACTGCCGTGGTGCTCGGCCTGGCTTTCGTCGCACAAACTTTCGGCATGGTCTTCCTGGCCATCAAATGGCTGGGCGTCGCCTACCTCGCCTTTCTTGGCTGGCGTTTCTGGACGAGCGGCATCACGCCGGAGGCGGTGGAGGCGAAGAAAGGCAAGGGCGGCTTGGCATCCAGCTTTGTAGCCGGCCTTGCCGTCACGCTCGGCAATCCGAAGACGATGATCTTCTATCTTGCCATCACCCCGACCATCGTCGATCTGAAGACGATCACGCTGGCCGATTACGGCATCCTCGTCGCGCTCACCATCGTCGTCCTGCTCGTGGTGCTGGTGCCCTATCTGGCGCTGGCGGCCAAGGCGCGCTGGTTCCTGAAGTCGCCGCGGGCGCTGAGGGCACTCAACCGCACCGCCGCGGGCTTCATGGTCGGTGCGGCGGCGGCAATTGCCGCCCGCCAATAGATCTCTTTCGCCAATCCGCCCAAGGATTGCCACGCCTTGCAAGGGCGGAGGTACTCAGCACGAACTTCACTCGGATATTTTTCGATCGACAGCCTATCTTGCGCGGCGGATGGCTCTATCCTAGGCCCCGCCCGACTCTTGCCGCTTGACCTCTGGGAGGAAATCAATGAACAAGCCCGCCACCCCCGCACACGTGCCCGGCCGCGGCCGCATCTACAATTCGATCACCGAGACGATCGGCGACACGCCGCTGGTGCGGCTTGATAAATTCGCCAGGGAGAAGGGCGTCGTCGCCAATCTGCTGGCCAAGCTCGAATTCTTCAACCCGATCGCCTCGGTCAAGGACCGCATCGGCGTGTCGATGATCGAGGCATTGGAGGCTTCGGGCAGGATTACGCCCGGCAAGACCACCCTGATCGAGCCGACCTCGGGCAATACCGGCATCGCGCTCGCCTTTGCCGCCGCTGCCAAGGGCTACAAGCTGATCCTGACCATGCCGGAAACCATGTCCGTCGAACGCCGCAAGATGCTGGCTCTGCTCGGTGCCGAACTGGTGCTGACCGAAGGGCCGAAAGGCATGAAGGGCGCCATCGCCAAGGCGGACGAGCTGGCGGCAACGCTGCCCGACGCTGTCATTCCGCAGCAATTCGAAAACCCGGCCAATCCGGAAATCCATCGCCGCACCACGGCCGAGGAAATCTGGAACGACACCCATGGCGAAGTCGATATCTTCGTTGCCGGCATCGGGACCGGCGGCACCATCACCGGCGTCGGCCAGGTGCTGAAGAAGCGTAAGCCCTCGGTGCATGTCGTCGCCGTCGAACCGGAAGCCTCGCCGGTGCTGTCGGGCGGCCAGCCAGGCCCGCACAAGATCCAGGGCATTGGCGCCGGCTTCGCGCCAAAAATCCTCGACACGACGATCTATGACGAAATCGTCAAGGTCTCGAACGAGGATTCGGTTGCCAATGCACGGCTTGTCGCTCGGCTCGAAGGTGTGCCGGTCGGCATCTCGTCGGGTGCCGCCCTGCAAGCGGCGATCGTCGTCGGCTCGCGGGCCGAGAACAAGGGCAAGAACCTCGTCGTCGTCATCCCCTCTTTCGCCGAGCGCTATCTCTCGACGATCCTGTTCGAGGGATTGGGCGCTTAGAGACGAGCGTTTTTGACCGGTCAGTAGCGATCCTTCGCGATGCCCTCCGACATCAAATACTCTGTATCACGCGTCGGCGTGGACCGCTGAAAAACCACCTGTGGCGGGCGTCGTTCGCTTGAGCGGCGGGTCCCTTCCGTATCAAATCGTCGCTGCCCGGCAGGTGGAGGACTTCATGTACAAGCTCTATACGCGTGCCAATACCGGCGGCTTTGTCATCGAGGCGGCGCTCGCTTTGGCGGGCGTGCCTTTCGACCAGATCGACGTTCCGAAGGGCCGACCCGACCAGGCCTTTTTAGATATCAGCCCCTTGAACCAGGTGCCGGTCCTGATCTTGCCGGACGGACGCTCGATGACCGAATCGGCGGCGATCTGCATCCTGCTAGCCGAGCGCCACCCGGAAGCAGGACTGGCGCCCGCAGCAAGTTCGGCTGACCGTGCCGACTTCCTGCGCTGGATGTTTTTCATGTCCTCCGTCATCTATTCGGCTGACCTGCGGTTCTTCTACGCTCATCGCTACACGACCGATCCCCGCGGCGTAGACGCTGTCAAACAGGCGGCGGTCTCGGAAATGGATCGCAGCTTCGCCATTCTCGATGCCGCCCTCGCAGGCCATGAGTGGCTGGCCGGCGACCGGCTCTCGCTGGCCGACATCTATCTCGTCATGTTGGTGGCCTGGCATCCGGAGGTCGCGAAGGTTCCAACCGCTTGGCCGAATATCGAACGCCTGTGGGCCAATTTGCGGGAACATCGGGTGATGAAGAGGCTGAACGCCTCCCATGACATGTGGCCCGCGTAACCAGTCCGCCTTGCCTCAGTGTCTTTCCACGCGGTCGAGACCTGCCCGTCGGTCCTGCAGAAACCGGCGCACGGCCGGGTCGCGTTCGAGGCCGATAGCCCGGTCATAGGCCTCGCTCGCTTGCGGAACTTTGCCGAGCCTGGCCAGCAGGCCCGCGCGGGCGGCCCAGTAAGGTTGATAGTCATACAGCCGCTTGTCGTCGCCAAGCTCATCAAGTGCACTCAATCCTGCCGAAGCGCCTTCGGCCTCGGCAATGGCCACCGCGCGGTTGATCGAAACCACCGGCGAGCCGGCAATCACCGACAGCGCGTCATAGAGCTCCTTGATCGCGACCCAGTCGGTACAACCGGTCAGCCGTCGTGTCGTATGGGCGGACTGCACGGCGGCCTCGAGTTGGTAGCGGCCGACAACGCTCTTGGCCGCGGCGTGCCTGAGCAGCGTCTCCGCTTCATCGATCATTGTATCGTCCCACAGTACAAGATCCTGCTCGGCCAGCGGTACATAATCGCCCGCCGCGTTGCGCCGCGCTGCACGCCGCGCCTCGGCGAACAGCATCAGCGCCAGCAGGCCGAGCGCTTCCGGTTCGTCTGGCATTAACGTGGCCAGCAGACGGCCGAGCCAGATGCCTTCGGTCGCGAGATTGCGGCGCCGCGTTTCGGTGCCGGCCGGGTCGGACCAACCTTCGGCAAACGCCGCGTAGATCGCTTCCAGAACGGTGCCCAGCCGCTCGCCGAGCTCGGCCCGCTCCGGCACGCGGAACGGAATGCCGGTCTCGCGAATTCGCGTCTTGGCGCGCACCAGGCGCTGGCTCATCGTGGCTGGCGAGACAAGAAAAGCCGAGGCGATGGTCGCTGCGTCGAAGCCCAGGACCGTCTGCAGGATCAGCGGTGCTCGCACGCCGGCCTCAATCGCGGGATGGGCGCAGGCAAACATGAGCCTGAGCCGCTCGTCCGGCAGGTCTTCCTCGGCCATGCGCGCCTCCATCTCCTCGGCGATCAGTCTGAGGTGGTCGCGGCCCGCCTCGCGTGTCAGCCGCCGTCTGACCGCGTCGACGCGGCGCTTGCGTGCCACCGCCAGCAGCCAGGCTTCCGGCTTGTCGGGCACGCCCGCCTGTGGCCAACGCTCGAGCGCCGCTGCAAAGGCATCGGCCAATGCGTCCTCGGCAGCGGCCACGTCGCGCGTGCGTGCGGCGAGATAGGCGACCAGCTTGCCGTAGCTTTGCCGGGCGGCCGCTTCCGCCGCCGCCCGCGCAGTATCGGGCAATTCCGGCATCACATGGTGAGTTCCCAGATCGGCCGCACCTCTACCGTGCCGGTGCTGGCGCCCGGGCAGCGCGCCGCCCAGGCAATGGCGGCGTCGACGTCCTCCGCTTCGATCATATAGAAGCCGGCAAGCTGCTCCTTGGTGTCGGCATAGGGGCCGTCGAGCACGTTGGTCTTGCCATTGGCCATCCGCACCGAGGTAGCGGATTGCGTCGGCTTCAGCCGGTCGCCGGCGAGCCAAGCGCCGGATTTCTTCAACGCTTCGGTGTAGGCGACGTACGCGCTCGACATCTGTGTCACCGCATCTGCTGGCGCGGCTGCCATCCCCGCTTCGTTTCCATAGATCAAAAGCATGTATCGCATGGTCTTCTCCCGTTTCTCGAAGGCCGCATCGTTGCGAGCCGGACTTATGTCGCGCGGCTCTGCCGGATTTCGACAAGCGCTGGAAAAATCTTTCTGCCGCGATGCGACCTCGCGCAAGCGCCAACGTGTTGCGGCACTGCTTAGCCGTTCGTCTAATCGCTGCTATTGCGGGTTGGCATTTCCCGCCCGCTGTCTAAACTCGCTTCGCTTCGTGCCGCCGAGGAGGGCACGGCGGCGAATTTTTCAGGGAGGAAATCGCATGCTCAATTTCAGGACGAAATTTGTTGCAGCCGGCGTGCTGGCGCTGTCGCTTGGCCTTGGCGCGGTATCGGTCAAGGCACAGGAATTCATCAACGTACTGACCGGCGGCACGTCCGGCGTCTACTATCCGCTCGGCGTCGCGCTGTCGGAAATCTACGGCAAGGGCATCGAAGGCGCGCGCACCCAGGTGCAGGCGACGAAAGCGTCGGTCGAAAACCTCAATCTCTTGCAGCAGGGCAAGGGCGAGATTGCTTTCGCGCTTGGAGATTCCGTCAAGCTGGCCGCCGAAGGCAATACCGAAGCAGGCTTCCCAGGCAAGCTCGACAAGCTGCGCGGCATTGCCGCCATCTATCCCAATTACATCCAGATCGTCGCCAGCAAGGAATCCGGCATCAAGACGCTCGCCGATCTCAAGGGCAAGAGCCTTTCGGTCGGCGCGCCGGCCTCAGGCACCGAGCTCAACGCCCGCACGATATTTGCCGCTGCCGGGCTGAAATACGAAGACCTCGGGCGGATCGAATATCTGCCCTTCGCCGAATCGGTGGAGCTGATCAAGAACCGCCAGCTCGACGCCACGCTGCAGTCGGCTGGCCTTGGGGTCGCGTCGATCCGTGACCTCGCCACTTCAGTGCCGGTAAACGTCGTTGCCGTGCCGGCGGAGGACGTCGCCAAGATCGGCTCGCCCTATCTTTCCGTGGTCATCCCCAAGGGCACCTACGAGGGCCAGACCGAGGATGTTGCGACCGCCGCCGTCGGCAATTTCCTGATCACCAGCGCCGATGTCTCCGACGAGACCGCCTACCAGATGACGAAACTGCTGTTCGAGCATCTCGACCAGCTCACCGCTGCCCACGCCGCCGCCAAGGCGATCGACCCGGCCAAGGCGCTCGACGGCATGCCGGTGCCGCTGCATCCAGGCGCCGAGAGGTATTACAAGGAAAAGGGATTGGTGAAGTAAGGAGCCATCCCTCCCCCTTGAGGAGAAGGTGAACAGCTGCCGAAGGCGAATGGACGGGTAGGGTCGGTTGAGGCCGCGCACTGCCGTATCGACCCCACCCGCCTCGCTTCGCTCGGCACCCTCCCCTCGAGGAGGGGACCGCCCCGCCAGGAACCCCGCTAATGACCGTAACCCCGACCGTTCTTTCCCCCACAGCGGAAGCTCCTGTCGAAGGATTGCCGCCTGGCTTCGGCGAAGGCATCGCCGGCAAGGCGGCTTTTTTTATCGCCATCGCCTTCTCCATCTTCCAAATCTACATCGCCGTCTATGGCAGCCTGCCGAGCCAGGTCATACGCGCCATGCATGTCGGCTTCCTGCTGCTGCTCGGCTTTGCCCTAATCGCCAATCTGCGCGCCAAAAGCGTCCCGGCGAAAGCAGTGTTCTGGACGCTCGGCCTGCTTGGTTTCGCCACCGGTCTGTACAATTGGGTGTTCTATGCCGACCTCATCCGCCGCTCCGGCTTTCTCACCACGCCTGACCTGATCGTCGGCGCGGTGCTGGTCGTGCTGGTCTTCGAGGCGGCGCGGCGGTTAATGGGGCTGCCGCTCGCCGTCATTGCCTTCATCTTTCTCGCCTACGCATTTGCCGGCAATCATCTGCCGCCGCCGTTCATCCATCGCGGCTATGATTTCGCCCAGCTCGTCGACACCTTCGCCTATGGCACCGAAGGCATCTACGGCACGCCGATCTATGTCTCGGCCGCCTACATCTTCATCTTCGTCGTTTTCGCCGCCTTTCTTGAGCGCGCCGGCATGATCGCGCTGTTCAACGATTTTGCGCTTGGCCTGGTCGGCTCATGGCGCGGCGGCCCGGCGCAAGTCTGCGTGCTGTCCTCGGCGCTGATGGGCACCATTTCCGGCTCCGGCGTCGCCAATGTGGTGGCCAGCGGCCAGTTCACCATCCCGCTGATGAAGCGCTTCGGTTTCCGCTCGGCTTTCGCCGGCGCCGTCGAGGCGACCTCGTCGATGGGCGGCCAGATCATGCCGCCGGTGATGGGAGCGGTTGCCTTTATCATGGCCGAGACCCTGAACATCCCCTATGCCGCGGTGGTCAAGGCGGCGATCATTCCGGCGCTGCTCTATTTCGGCGCCTGTTTCTGGCAGGTACACCTGGAAGCCGGCAAGGCCGGCCTGCACGGCATGGCCAAGGCTGACCTGCCCAATCCGTGGGATGCGGTGAGACAACATTGGCCGCTGGTACTGCCTCTCGCAGCACTGATCTACCTGCTGTTTGCCGGCTACACACCGGTGTTCGCCGGCACCATGGGCCTGGCGTTGACCATTGTGCTTATCCTCGGCACGCCGCTGGCAGCATCGATCGGGCCGCTCGCCTTCCGCATCGTCTTCTGGCTGGCGCTCGGGCTTGCCGCGGCTTCCTTCATGAAATTCGGCGTCAACATCCTCAGCCTGGTCATCGCCGTGCTGGTCGCCGCCTGCCTCACCTTCAAGGGCGGGCGCGAGACGCTGCGCATATGCGTGGATTCCCTTGCCGAAGGAGCAAAGAACGCGCTGCCGGTCGGCATTGCCTGCGCCATTGTCGGCATCGTCATCGGCACGTTGACGCTTACCGGCATCGCCTCGACCTTCATCGGCTGGATCATCTCGATCGGCGAGAACAATCTGTTCCTGTCGCTGCTTTTGACCATGCTCACCTGCCTGGTGCTCGGCATGGGCATACCGACCATTCCCAACTACATCATCACTTCGTCGCTGGCCGGGCCAGCGCTGCTGTCGCTCGGCGTGCCGTTGGTGGTCAGCCATATGTTCGTCTTCTATTTCGGCATCATGGCCGATCTCACCCCGCCTGTGGCGCTGGCCGCCTTCGCCGCCGCGCCCATGGCCAAGGAAAGCGGCCTCAAGATCGGCATCCAGGCCACCAAGCTTGCCATTGCCGGCTTCGTTGTGCCGTTCATGGCAGTCTATACCCCGGCGCTGATGCTGCAGGACCCCGGCCCGATCGCCGCCGAGTTCGGCTATCCCGTCGAGGTCGCCTATATCGTCATCAAAGCCTGCATGGGTATCGTCCTGTGGGGCGCCGCGGCCGTCGGATTTCTCGCCCGGCGCATGGCGTGGTGGGAACGCCTCGTCGCCTTCGCCGCCGGCGTGCTGCTGGTTGCGGCGCTGCCGCTCACCGACGAGGCGGGCTGGGCGCTGTCCCTTGCCTGGATCGGCTGGCACTGCTGGCGCGCGCGGCAGGCTTCGCTGGCTAATTCAGCATGAGCCTCTGCATCGTCGCGGCCGGCAAGACGGTGACGCTCGCGGTCGCTGCCTTCACGCTCTCCTGGGTGCATTCGGTGGAGAAGACCCAGTGGCAGGAAGACTGGAAGGTGCTGCCGTCCGGCCTGCAGCTCCTCGAGGCCCGCATCAAGGGCTCGGGCGCCGGCATGGAGCCGCCGCAAGGCTCGGTGCTGCGCGACGGTTGGTGGGTCTATGCGCCCCAGGTCGGGCCACAGCGACGCCTGGTGCTCGCCGCCTCGGGCGCCACGGGTCAAGGCTGGACGCTGTGCACGGCTCAAGACTGCCGCGAACTTGGCAAGCTGGCAGGCGGCACGATCTCGCTTGAGCCGTGCGGGCCGGAGGGCTCCAGCCAGCCGCGGTAACAGGCGATCATACCGGCAAGCGGATGCGAGATCTCGACATGGAAGCGGAAGCGGCCATCCTTCACCGTTTCGTAGGAAGTCGAGCGTGGACCGAGCCACATCGGAAGCGGCAGGCCAAAAAAACTCCAGCGGCGCAAGACCAGCGCCAGCCGGCCGTCTTCGGCAACCAGCGCCATCGCGAAGGTCAGCGGGCCGAAGCGTTCGCACAGCAAGCGCTGCGATCGACCCCGGCCTGCGGACTGTAGGCTCGAAAAACTGTGCTTGCCGAATGTCCGGGTCCAGGTCTCGCCGTCCTTGTCGGTGTCGAAGCGGACATGAACCGGGATGTCCTCGCTTGCCCCGGGGAAGCCGACCGTCCAGGCCATTAGCCGGCCAAGAACATTGCGCCCGCGTTCGACGCGCGCGCGGCCTGCGGCCGTGATCGTACGGTCATGCATTGACCGAATTGCCTCGGGAAGGCCTTGCCAGGCGGCACCGAGCAGCTCGGCATAAAGCGGCTTGTCCTCGTCCGCCGCCCCATTCCTGAAGCCGGTGTAGATTGTCCGCCCGGCGAACAGGGCTTCATAATCCCGGAGCTCCAAATCGCGCACCCCCGCCCGTGCGCCCGGCGCGGGCTGATGTCCGGCCAGCGCTTTGCGGGCCAGTGCTTCGACCGCCATCGACGGGATCAGCGGCCCGTCATTGCCCTCGGCCAAGAGATGCCACGAGCGCTTGACGATGGCGCCCGCCCGGTCCGATCCCTCCACCTCGACGAACATGCCGCCGCGATGCTCGCCCCAGCGCAGCCGGTTCGTTGCCTGATGCATCAGCGGCGCCAGTGGCGAAAGCGAACCGATCAATCCGGCGCGCACTAGCCAGGCGAGGCCGATCAGGGCGCGGTGCAGCACCTCGGGTACCGGCCCGGCTCCCATCCAGATGGTCCTCGCCTCCGGCCAAAGCGCGGCCAAGGCGCGCAGGTCCGGAACGTCGACCAGAGAAAACAGCGTGTTTCGAAGCGGCAGCCGGCCCGGCGGCGCGATAGTGTAGCGCAGCTGCTCGGTAAATGGACGGCCTTGTTCGGGACGGCCATTGCGAACAAGCCGCACCGGCCGACCGGCATAACCGGCGATAGCCCGGATGACGTTCCCGCCGACGCCGGCAAAGGGCGAAGGCGCGATGCCGCCGCGAATGCCGTCGACCCGCGTCAGGTCCGAAGACAGGCGACGCACCACCGCCGCCGTCAGCACCGGAAAGCTCGAGACGCCGGACAGCACGAAGACGCCGGCGTTTCGCGCCGCCTCGTCGAACGCAGAGACACCGGCGACGAAATCCGAGCCGTCGGCTAGATCGAGATAGTTGATGCGCCGGGCGATGCAGGCCTCGATCAGGCGATAGCGTCCCTCGCCATAGGCCTGGAACGGACCGCTCGCGTCGACTACAATATCAAGCTCAAATGCAGCGAGTTGCGCGGCGAGATCGCCGTCACGGTCGAACAGTGCCGGCACCAGCTGGGCTGCTGTCGGGGCGCGCTTCTTGCAATACGCGTCAGCCTTGGCGAGCGAGCGCCCGGCGACAAAGAGGATCAGATGCGGCTCGCCCTCCAAAAGCTCGACGGTGCGACCGCCAAAGGTGCCATAGCCGCCGACGACAAGAACCCTCATCCGCAGTTCCCCCAAAATGCCCCGCCCGCTCCCGGCCACGGCAACGAACCTAGCCGATCAATCTTGCCCTCACCTCGGCGGAAGGGATTTCGCAATTGTCCTTCTTGCCGAACAGGGCGTAGCGGTTCTTTGCGATGCGGTCGTAGAGCCAGTCGCGAAGCGGGCGCGGCAACAGCAGCAGGATCCGCGCCACCCGCCACGGCCAGCCGAGTTCGGCCATGACGGCAACGAAACTGTCCAGGCGGGTGAAAGCCGCGCCATCGACGATGACGAGATTGGTCTCGTAGCGATCCGTCCGCAGCCCGTATTTCTTGAACAGCATCTCGCCGAAGGGCGACTGCGCCGTTACGAAATGGAAGCGGCCCTTGCGGTCGAGCTTCACCACCATGCGCACAAAGCCCGAGCACAACACGCAAATACCGTCGAACACGATCAACGGGCGACTTGATTCGAATTCTGGCGGCTCAGGAGAATGGTTCGGCTTGACGATCACGTGACGCCCGGCAGCTGGTGTCAGGCGACACTAGGCCTGCCGGCGGCTGGATCAAAGCCCGGAATGCTAGAGGCTTGGTGTTGTCGCACGCCGTCTGTCGGTCAGCGCGGGGCGCTCGGCGCGATAGGTCGTTGACCGATTGTCGGCGTCGGGCCGGCAGATACGGCTGTCGTGACGGCTCTCCATGCTCATCATCAGCGCACGCTGATCCCAAGCGTGTTGCCACGGCGCGCGCAGGCGGGGCCTGGGCCGCGCATATAATAGCGCTCAGGCCGATAGGTCGGCGCGACGAATTCGCGGATGGCGGCGGCATAGCCGGCGATTTGATTCCAAAAGCTCATTTTACTCGGTCCCTGTCCCGTTTCGGATGTCCCTTCCGAATTGCGGGGATCATAGCGTCCAGGCGTGAATAGTCGGTGAACGCGATGTTAATCTCTGGTCGAAAATGCCTTTGTTCATGGCTGGAATGCGGCTGATTCGCGGTGTTTCCATGCAGTCCGTCGGCATTTCGTCCAGTGTGACTTTTGCATCACATATGTTTCGCCTGAATGTCGCAGAGGCGCGGTTTTGTTTCAGGTTTTGCCGGACCGCGAAATTTCCGTGCACGCGGCCGGAAAACCAGGAACCGGCCCGTCAGCCGCACGTTGATTTCCCAGTGCCGGGACGAACCGGCTCCGCAGGCTGTGGTGCTCGGGTGGGCCGCAGCCAAAAAATCCGAAACTGCAAGAGCAATGGAAAGGCAAAGGCCATGGGTTTCTTTTCGAAGGATATCAAAACCCTCGACGACCTCTTCGTGCACACGCTGCGCGACATCTATTACGCTGAAAAACAGATCGAGAAATCGCTGCCGAAGATGATCGACAAGGCGAGTGATCCGCAGCTGAAAGCCGGCTTTGAGAAACATCTCGCTCAGACCAAGGGTCATATCCAGCGTGTCGAGCAGGTGTTCGAACTGCACGGCGTGAAGGCCAAGCAGGTCGACTGCCCGGCCATCGACGGCATTCTCGAAGAAGCCGACGACGTCAGCGGCGACATCGCCGACAAGGAGGTCCTCGACGCTGCGCTGATCGCCTCCGCCCAGGCGGTCGAGCATTATGAGATGACCCGTTACGGCACCCTGATTGCTTGGGCCAAGCAACTGGGCCGCAGCGACTGCGCCAATGTGTTGGCCAACAACCTCAAGGAGGAGCAGGCAACCGACCGCAAGCTTACCGAAATAGCGGAAAGCAAGGTCAACCTGCAAGCCGCCGAGTAGGGCAGTGAGCGAGAACAAGGCAAGGCTGGGTTGAAAGCCCGGACTTGCCTTTTGCGCCGCCGGAACCGGAACGGACTTGCCCGTTCTCGGTTGAACATTGTCGCGCAGGGAGTTTGTCATGGCGCCGCGCCCGGCCTGGAGAGGGTATCTCAAGCTTTCGCTGGTCACTTGCGCCGTCGAACTGACCAATGTCGTCACCCAGGCCGAGAAAGTCTCGTTCCGCGTGCTCAACCGCAAGACCGGCAATACCGTCAAGCGCGTCTATGTCGATTCGGCAAGCGGCAAGCCGCTCGATGAAGGCGACGAGATCAAGGGCTACGAGATCGGCGACGGCGACTTCGTCCAAATCGAGGAGGAGGAGATCGAAGCCGTGCAGATCGAATCCTCGCATACGATGAGCCTCGATGGTTTCATCGAAAAATCCTCGATCCAGCAGATCTATCTCGATGCGCCCTATTATGTGACGCCTGCGGACGAGGTCTCGGAAGAGGCCTTCGCCGTCATCCGCGACGCCATGGCCGCCAAGAAGACGGCGGGGCTAGCCCGCATTGTGCTCTATCGCCGCGAACGTCCGGTGGTCATTGAGCCGTTGGGCAAGGGTCTGCTGCTGACGACCCTGCGCTATGGCGATACGGTTCGCAGGCCCGAGATGGTGTTCGGCGACATCAAACCGGTGAAGACCGACGCCGAGATGATCAGGCTGGCCGAACACATCGTCGATGAGAAACAGGCGAAGTTCGATCCTTCCGAATTCGAGGACAAATACGAAAACGCCCTGATCGAGCTGGTCCGCGCCAAGAAGGCCGGCAAGAAGGCACCGAAGACCAAGGCGGAACCACGGCCCTCCAACGTCGTCAACCTCTTCGATGCGCTGAAGAAGAGCCTTTCGTCGGAAGCCGGTGCGCCGGCAAAGACCGGACGCCCGGCAAAAGGCGCCAAGTCCAAAGCCGCCCGGCGCAAATCTGCTTAGGATCCGCCCATGGCCAGCCTCGAGCAGTATCACGCCAAGCGCAATTTCAAGAAGACGGCCGAACCAGCCGGCAAGATTTCGCGCGGCAAGAAAGCCGTGCCGGGTGGCATCTTCGTCATCCACAAGCATGCCGCCACCAGGCTTCACTACGACCTTCGTCTCGAGCACGGCGGCGTGCTGTGGAGCTGGGCGGTGACGCGAGGCCCGAGCCTCGACCCGCACGAAAAGCGGCTCGCCGTGCATGTCGAGGACCACCCGATCGACTATGCGCCGTTTGAAGGCACCATCCCGAAGGACCAATATGGCGGCGGCTCGGTCATTGTCTGGGATGAGGGAACTTGGGTCCCCGATGGCGACCCGGCAAAGGCGATGAAGAAAGGCCATATCAGTTTCGAACTGCATGGCCACAAATTGCATGGCGCATGGCATCTGGTGCGGCTGAAGCCGCGTCCGGGCGAAAAGCGTGACAACTGGTTGCTGATCAAATCCGACGATGCCGCCGCGCGTCCGGGCGAGGACATTTTGCAGGAGGCGCCGCAATCGGTGAAATCCGGCCTGACCATCGAGGAGGTCGGCGAAGGCAAGACCGCCGACGGCAAGAAGCCAAGGGTCTGGCAGTCCGACAGGCCGGCTACCGGCAAGAAGGCAGTCGCGGCAAGGCGGCTCGAATTCATCGAACCGGCGCTCGCAACGCTGGAGCGGGACGCGCCGCCCGGCAAGGACTGGCTGCATGAGGTGAAGTTCGACGGCTATCGCATGCAGGCGCAGCTTGCCGGCACCGAGGTGCGGCTTTTGACACGCGCCGGCCTCGACTGGACCGACAAATTCGGTGGCGCAATTGTCGCGGCACTTGGCGGCCTGAAATGCACCGATGCGATCATCGACGGCGAAATCGTCGTGCTGGCGGATAACGGCGTCTCGTCATTCTCGCTGCTGCAGCAAGATCTGTCGGCGGGCCGCACGGATCGTTTCATCTACTACGTTTTCGACCTGTTGCGTCTCAACGGTGAGGATATCCGTTCCGAGCCGCTGGTCGAGCGCAAGGAAAGGCTGCGCACCTTGCTCGCCGGACAGGCCGAGGATCAGGCCGTGCGCTTCAGCGACCACTTTGCCGAGCCCGGCAAGATCATGCTGGAGCATGCTTGCCGGCTGGGGCTCGAAGGCGTCGTCTCCAAGCGCGCCGATGCGCCCTACCGCAGCGGCCGTGTCCCGTCCTGGGTGAAGTCGAAATGTACGGCGCGCCAGGAATTCGTCATCGGCGGCTACATGCCGTCGGACAAGACCGGGCGGGGCCTGCGCTCGCTGCTGGTCGGCTATCACGAGGGCGGCAAGCTGCGCTATGCCGGCCGCGTCGGCACCGGCTTCACGGCCAAAAGCACCAACGAGTTGAAGAAGAGGCTTGATGCGCTGAAGACGACAACCTCGCCCTTCGACAGGGCGGTGCCAAGGGGCAAGGGGCTGGTCTGGGTCAAGCCCGAACTTGTCGGCGAAGTGGAGTTTCGCAGTTGGACGTCGGACCGTATAATACGCCACGCCTCGTTCCAGGGACTGCGCGAGGACAAGCCGGCGGAGGAAGTCGTGCAGGAGAAACCGAAAGCACGCTCAGCTCCGGCAGAGCAGCCCAAGGCAAAGCCCGCCAAACCCGCCGGGCCGGCGAAAACCTCGGTTACGCTGTCTCGCCCGGACAAGCTTTTGTGGCCTGAGGAGGAGGTGTCAAAGCAGGATCTAGTCGACCATTACGCACTGGTCTGGCCGCGCATGAAGCAATTCATCATCAATCGGCCGCTCAGCCTTGTGCGGGCGCCGAACGGCGTCGGCGGCCCACGGTTTTTCCAGAAGCATGCCTCAGCGGGCATGAGTGAAAAAATAGCCGTGATGAAGGATCCGACGGACGGCGAGGAAATCCTGTTCGTCCGCGATTTCGACGGCGTCGCGGCGCTGGTGCAACTGGGCGTCGTCGAGATCCACATCTGGGGCTCGACCACCAACGAGCTGGAAAAACCCGACCAGATCATCTTCGATCTCGATCCGGACGAGGGCGTCGACGTGAAGGCGGTGCGTGCCGCGGCGCTCGATATCCGCGGCCGGCTCGACGAACTGTCCCTGCCGAATTTCGTCAAGACCTCGGGCGGCAAGGGCTATCACGTCGTCGTGCCGCTGAAGCCGTCGGCGGATTGGGACGAGGTCAAAGGCTTCGCCCATGAGTTCGCCCGAGCGCTCGAACAGGCCGCGCCCGACCGCTACACGGCGACGCTGTCGAAGAGGGCGCGCACCGGCAAGATTTTCGTCGATTATCTGCGCAACGGCCGCGGCGCCACCACGGTTGCGCCTTATTCGTCGCGCGCCAAAAAAGGCGCCACGATATCGATGCCAGTGACCTGGGCGGAAATCGAGGCCGGATTGCCGCCGAACGCCTTTCCGATCGGCGACAAGACGACGCTGAAGCGGCTCGGGCAAGCCGATCCCTGGGCGGATTTTTTCAAGCAGGCCAAGCCGCTCAAGCGCGGCTAATGCATGTCGCGCAAAAATGTGCAGCGGTTTGCGACAACGACATGCTTCAAAACAAAAAGATACAGCGGTTCGGCGTTTCCGTGAAACGACGAACCGTTCTAGCGCATTGAAGCGAGCCGTCAGGCGAGAAACGTCGTCTCGAAGGCCTGCTTGCCTACCGGTGAAAAGATCACGGCACGGCTGTCCTTCTCGCGCCGCGCCCATTTCTCGGCGAGGATCTTGTCGAGAATGGCGGCGCCCAGCGTGCCGGCGAGGTGCGAACGCCGCACGCTCCAGTCGAGGCAGGCCCGGCACACCGGTCGCCGCGCCTTGCCCTCGACATCGATGCCGATCGCGGCGAAATGCGAGGCGGCCGACGGCCCAAGCTGGATCACCTTGTCGTCGCGCAGGAGCACTTGTCGAGCGACAAGACGGTCCAGCATCGCCACCGCCTGCTCGCCGGCGAGGTGATCGTAGCAGACCCGCGCCACGCGCATGGCCGCGTCGCGAGGGCCGGGTCGCACCCTCTGCGGTCCGACCGCAGCGGCAACGCCGGTGATGGCTTCGATCATTCCCGCCACCTGCGGGCCGGCGAGGCCGTAATAGCGGTGCCGCCCCTGGCTCGCCAGTGTCAGCAGCCCGCCTTCCATCAGCTTCGACAGATGCGAGCTCGCTGTCGGAAGCGACACCCCGGCTTCGAGTGCCAGTTCGCTCGCCGTCAGTGCCGTGCCGCCCATCAGTGCGGACAGCATGTTTGCCCGCGCCGGATCGCCCACCAGGCTGGCAATGCGGGCTATGTCAGGTCCTTCGCGCATAGTTCGTTCCTCATCGAAGCATCCTCGTCAGATAAAGCATTAGTCTCGATGCAAATCAAGGAGACAACGATGCCTGCAAGGACCATTCTCAGCGCCGCGCCTGCTCGCCGGCCGTTCCCGTTCATTGTCTTGCGCCGCTTGCGGCTGCGGCTCCTGAAGCAGTGGTACGACCGTCATTTGCAGCGTCTCGACCTCGCCGAGATCGACGATCATCTGCTGCGTGACCTTGGCCTGACACCTGAAGACGTCCGCCGCGAATGCGCGAAATCGTTCTGGCAGGCATGATCAGCGAGGGATTTGCCTAGCATATCGATCTTCGGAACGTTTCGATCCGGCTCGAACTGTGACCGCAAGAAAACATCCACCGCCAAGGAGGCGAAAATGACCATCACCTGCTTCATCCGCTACGAGATCGATCCGTTCGGCAAGGCGGCATTCGAGGAATATGCACGCAATTGGGGGCAGGCGATCCCGCGCTGCGGCGCCGATCTGATCGGCTATTTCGCGCCGCACGAAGGCTCGGCCACCACGGCTTATGCCGCCTACAACATCGACAGTCTTGCGGCCTACGAAGCCTACCGCGCCCGGCTCGCCGCCGATCCCGCCGGCAAGGCGAACTACGAGTTCGCCCGACGGGAAAAATTCATTCTGAAGGAGGACCGCATCTTCCTCAAGCTGGCCTCCGGGCCGCATGCTCCTTTGGTGAAGCCATGATCGCCGTCATCTTCGAGGTCGAGCCGGCGGCGGGCAAGCGCGATGCCTATCTCGGCATCGCCGCCGACCTGCGCCCACGGCTCGACGGCATCGACGGTTTCCTGTCGATCGAGCGCTTCCAGAGCCTTGCCGATCCGAACCGCATCCTGTCGCTGTCCTTCTGGCGCGACGAGGACGCGGTGAAGACCTGGCGCAACACGCAGGAACATCGGCAGGCGCAGAAGGCCGGGCGCGGCGGTATCTTTGCGGACTATCGTTTGCGCATCGCCCATGTCGTGCGCGATTACGGCCTGACCGAACGCGCCGAGGCGCCTCAGGACAGCCAGGCGGTAAATGGTTAAGGACTGTTAGGCATTCCCGATCAGCACCCCTGCCGCAAACACCAGCGCGCCACCCAGCACCACCTGGAAGGCGGCGCGCCAGAATGGCGTCTGCATGTAGCGGTTCTGCACGAAGGCGATCGCCCACAGCTCGAAGAAAACCACCACGGCGGCGACAATGGTCGCCGTCCAAAAAAGCGGGAGTAGATAGGGCAGCGCATGGCCGAGCCCGCCCAGCGTCGTCATGACGCCGACGGTCAGCCCGCGTTTTGCCGGCGAGCCGCGGCCCGATAATTTGCCGTCGTCGGAAGCCACCTCGGTGAAACCCATCGAGATGCCAGCGCCGATCGAGGCGGCAAGCCCGACCAGAAAGGTCTGGAACGTATCATGCGTGGCAAAGGCGGCGGCAAAGATCGGCGCCAGCGTCGACACCGAGCCATCCATCAGCCCGGCCAGCCCCGGTTGGACATAGGTCAGGATGAACTGGCGCTGCTCGGCTGCTGTTTCTTCGTCCTTGACCGCGCCCGGCACATGCTTTTGCTCCAGCCGTTGCGCCAGTGTCTCGTGGCCCTGTTCTGCGATCGCCAGGTCGTCGAGCAGCTTTCGCGTCGACGCATCGCCTGTGCGTTTGGCCGCCTCGATATAGAACAGGTAGGCCTGCCGCTCCATGGCCTCGGCTTGGCTGCGCACATGATCGATGCCGAGCGGCCTCACCAGCCAGTCCGGCTTGCGTTCGTAATAGCCCTTCACATGTTCGCGCCGGATCAGCGGTATGCGCTCGCCGAAACGCTTGCGGTAAAGCTCGATCAGCGAATCGCGATGGCCGTCCTCCTCCTCCGCCATCTCCTCGAACACCTTGGCCGATTGCGGAAAGCTCTCCGCCAGCCCGTCGGCATAGGCGCGATAGATGCGCCCGTCATCCTCCTCGGAGGAGATGGCGAGCGCCAGGATCTCCTGTTCCGAGAGCGATTCAAAGGGACGGCGGCCGAAGCCGAAAACGCGGGAAAGCATGAGAAATTCACCCTAGTTTAGAATAGTTCTAAACTATGACCTCGCACGTCGCCGGTCAATCGTGTGCGCTCCACTCATGCTCAAAAGGTACAGGCTTCAAAATCCCGAACACATCGCCGTTGCTATCGGCAAACGTTCACTTATATAACCGAATCTCAACCAAGAGAAAGGAACGCCGCAGATGCCGGAAAAACAGCAGCTGTTTGATCCCAAACCGGTTCTCGACCTTATCGCTAATATTGAGGCGGATCTGCAGCGCCTGAAAGGCCTGGTCGAGCAGCAGGTCGAAAAATTTGATCCCGCCAATCCGCACAACAAGGCTCCCGACGGCAAGTTGACCGAGGAGGGCGTCGAGTGCTGCTATCGGCTGTTCGACGAGGGCAAGTCGCGCTATTCGGTCGCCCAACAGATGAAGATCTCCTTCGCCGCCGCCACCCACCGCTTCAACACCTGGCGCAAGATGGGCGGCCCCAAACGGCAAAAGACGCTGTTGGGGTGAGGAGCGGCAGGCTATGCCGGTTAATCGACAACGATTTGTCGACTGAAGCGACGAATGCATGGCAGAGGGCCGAGGAGGCGGTGGGGACAGTCACGCCCCACTCTCCTGCCTCCAAGGACGAATTGTAACGGTCACATTTTTTCATTGGTGCGCCGCCTCCCTTTCCGTGCAGCATAGGCGGTCTCATCTCTTGCAGGACCTAGCCATGACCATCCCTCCCGGCATCGCCGATATTCACAGCGCAGCAGTGCGATTGTCCGGACTGATCGTCGAAACGCCGCTGATCGAATCGCCGGAGTTGAACAATCGCTTCGGCGCCAGGATCCTGTTCAAGCCGGAGACGTTGCAGCGCACCGGCTCGTTCAAGTTCCGCGGTGCATACAACAAGCTCTCCTCGCTCTCGGCGGAAGAACGCGCCCGCGGCGTCGTCGCCTTCTCGTCGGGTAATCACGCGCAAGGCGTCGCCGCCGCAGCGGCGATGTTCGGCGTCAAGGCCGTAATCGCCATGCCTACCGACGCGCCGGCGATGAAGGTCGGCAATGTCAGGAAGATGGGCGCCGAAGTGATCACCTTCGACCGGGTCCGCGACGATCGCACTGCCGTCGTCCGTTCTTACGTGGAAAAGGGCATGGTCCTGGTGCCGCCCTACGACGATCCGGCCATCATCGCCGGCCAGGGCACGGTCGGCCTCGAATTGATGCGCCAAGCAAGAGCGCTTGGCGTCAGCCTCGATGCGGTAGTGGTTCCCTGCGGCGGCGGCGGGTTGAGCAGCGGCATTTCGATCGCGGTCAAGGACGCCTCGCCGGGCACCGCCGTCTGGGCCGTGGAACCCGAGCATTTCGACGACACACGCCGTTCGCTGATCAAAGGCGCCAGGGTGTCGAACGCGCCCGGCCACACCTCGATCTGCGATGCCCTTCTCGTCGCCGAGCCCGGCGCGATCACTTTCGAGATCAACCGCAGGAATCTCGCCGGCGCCATCGCCGTTTCCGACAGCGCGGTGACACAGGCGATGCGCGACGCTATGGCTTGTCTGAAGCTGGTGGTCGAACCTGGCGGTTGCGTCGGCTTGGCCGCGCTGTCGTCAGGCGAAATCGACCTTGCCGGCAAATGCATTGCCGTGGTGCTCTCCGGTGGCAATGTCGATCTCAGCACCTATGCCGAGATCATTGCTGCCGGCTAGGATAGCAACCAGTTCCAGCTCATGTGCCGATTCGAGGTGCTCAAGCGTCCCTTGCACCCGGTCGAACCGGTACCCTTCAAAGACTGAGATCAATGAAACTGTTCTTCAGCCGCAATCCCAATCCTCGCCTCGCCGTCGCCGTGGCACGGTATCTCAACGCCAAGGTCGAGTTTGAATTCGCCTCTCCCTTCGCTCCGGGCCAGGCCGAGCGATTTCGGCCGCTCAATCCAAATCTTTCATTGCCCATCCTTATAGGTTCAGGAAAAAGCCTCTGGGAGGCCGACGCCATAGCCTGTCGGCTTTCGCGCGATATGCATTCGGATTTCTGGCGCGCTGGCGACGACGAGCCCGAGATGATCCGATGGCTGAGTTGGGGGAAAGAGAACTTCGCAAGAGCCTGCGATGTCGTGCATTTCGAACGCGGGACCAAACAGCGCTATGGGCTCGGCCCGATAGATCAGGCGCGGGTTGAGGAGGGCCTTAGCGATTTCCGGACGGCCGCTGCCATACTTGATGCCGAGCTTTCCCAGCGAGAATGGCTGGTCGGCGCTTCGGTTTCCTATGCCGACTTTCGAATGGCGACGTTTCTGCCCTTCAACGATGTCGCCCGATTGCCGCTCGATGACTATCCCTCTGTCAGTCGCTGGTATCTTCAACTCGAAGAAATCGACGCCTGGCGCGATCCCTTCGAAGGGCTCAATGCGCCTGAATTGACACCGGTCCCGGGCCAGGCCGAGTCCGTGTGAATCTCGATCATTTGATTCTAATCCAGCGTCCGGCGGAACCGCACCAGCGCAATGCCGGCGAACAGCGCCACGAACACCACCAGCCAGCCGATCTCCGTTGCCACCGCCGGCAGCTCGGCGCCCTTCAGCATCACCGCGCGGATAATACGCAGGAAATGCGTCAGCGGCAGCACTTCGCCGAAAACCTGCGCCCAGTCCGGCATGCCGCGATAGGGGAACATGAAGCCGGACAGCATGATCGACGGCAAGAAGAAGAAGAAGGTGAGCTGCAGGGCCTGCATTTGCGTGCGGGCGATCGTCGAGATCGTGTAGCCGAGCAGCACCAGCGCCAAGACGAAGATCAGGACCGCCGTCAACAGCAGCGACATCGACCCGGTGAAGGGGATGGCAAACAGAAGCTTCGAGGCTGCCAGCACCACCAGCACCTGCACGGCGCCGACCGCCAGATAGGGCAGCACCTTGCCGAGCATGATCTCGAGCGGGCTTGACGGCATCGCCAGAAGGTTCTCCATCGTGCCGCGCTCGGTCTCGCGCGTCAGCGCGATCGAGGTCATCATCACCATCGTCATCTGCAGAATGACGCCGAGCAGGCCGGGCACGATGTTGTATTGTGAGACGGCTTCCGGATTGTAGCGCCGGTGCACCACCACCTGGAGCTGGCCCCGGGCAGCTTCGGCCGCCGTCTCCTGCATGCCGCGTGCCCTGAGCAGCGCCTGGTTGGCAACGGTGCCGAGCGTCGAGATGGCGCCGCTGGCGACGGCCGGGTCGGTCGCATCCGCCTCGATCAGAATCTGCGGGCTATCGCCGCGCTCGACCCGCCGGGCAAAATCGGCGGGAATGGTGACGACGAAGGCGACGTCGCCGCGCGCCATCAGGAATTCCGCCTCAGCGGCACTTTGCGCGACATGGTCGAAGCGGTAGTAGCCGGTGGTCTGCAGTGCCGAAACCATGGCTCGTGTGTAAGGATCGCTGCTCATCGCCACCAGCGCTGCCGGGAGGCTCTTCGGATCGTTGTTGATGGCATAGCCGAACAGCACCAGCTGCATCAACGGCACGCCGAGCATCATGGAGAAGGTGATGCGGTCGCGCCGCATCTGGATGAACTCCTTGATCAGCAGCGCGCCTAGCCTGGCGAACGAAAAGATGCTGTTTATCCCATTTTTCATCCCATGTTGTCCTTCGAACCGGACATGAACTGGATGAACACATCCTCCAGGCTGGTCTCGCCGGGCGTCACCGTAACGCCCTCGTGCTCTTTCTCGACATCGGCGAGCGCTGCCTGAAGTGCCGTCCTGTCGGAGCCGACGACATGCAGCGTCGCGCCGAACGGCGCCACCTGGTCGACGCCGGGGCGGCCATGAAGTGCGGCAGCGACCTGATCGAGCCGCGGCCCTTGCAGGACGAAGGTGGTCAGCCCGGCATTCCTCACCACGTCCTCGACAGTGCCGGTGGCCAGCATCTTGCCGTAGGAGATGTAGCTGATGCGATGGCAGCGCTCGGCCTCATCCATGTAATGGGTGGAGACCAGCACGGTCAGGCCGCCGCTCGCCAGCCGGTGGATCTCGTCCCAGAATTCGCGTCGCGCTTTCGGGTCGACGCCCGCCGTCGGTTCATCGAGCAGCAGCAGTTTCGGCTTGTGCATGATGCAGGCGGCCAGCGCCAGCCGCTGCTTCCAGCCGCCGGACAGGGTACCGGCCAACTGGTTCCTGCGCGATTTCAGGCCGAGCTCCTCAAGCGTCTTAGCCACGTGCTCGTCGAGCGGCTTCAGCCGGTACAGCCGTGCCACAAATTCGAGATTCTCGCCGATCGTCAGATCTTCGTAGAACGAGAATCTCTGCGTCATGTAGCCGACTTCGCGTTTGATCCGCAGGCTGTCGGTGCGGATGTCGAAGCCCAGAACCGTGCCTTCGCCCTCATCCGGCGTCAGCAAGCCGCACATGATGCGGATGGTCGTCGTCTTGCCCGAGCCGTTCGGCCCGAGGAAGCCGACGATCTCGCCCTCGGCCACAGCCATAGTCACATGATCGACGACGGTCTTGTCGCCAAAGCGTTTGACCAGGCCGTGCACGTCGATGACGTTCATTTTCCGATGTCCGCCAGATCGACGTCGACGATCTGCCCGGGCTGCAAGGCGCTGGCGTCGCCCTCCGGCCGCGCTTCGACCAGATAGACCAGCTTTTGCCGGGTCTCGAGCGAGTAGATCACCGGCGGCGTGAATTCCGGATCGGGCGACACATAGCTGACGCGTGCCTTCACGCCCGACCCGCAGCCGTCGCAATGGACGTTGAGCAGCGTGCCGACGTCGACCGAGGAGAACGCGCTTTCCGGCACATAGACGCTGAGCTTCACCGCGCCGTCCGGCAGTATCGAGATAACCGGTGCCGTCGGCCCGGCCGTATCGCCGGGATTGCGGATGACGTCGTTGACCCGGCCGGGCGAAGGCGCCGTCAGCACGCGCTTCGACAGCCGCCATTGCGCTTGCTCCAGCGCCGATTGCGCCTGCCTGACCTGATTGTCGGCGGCCTTGATCGTCTCGGGCCGTGCCGGCAGCCCGCCGACCGCGAGATTGGCCTCCGCCTGGCCGACCTGCGCGTTGGCCGTCTCCAGCGTCGCGGAAGCCGTGTCGTAGTCGGCCTGTGTGCCGGTGCCACGTTTGAACAGATCGCTGGCGCGGATGTAACGGCGTTTGGCGTCGGCGGCTTGCGCCTTGGCCATGTCGACCTGCGCCTTGAGCACCGCAATCTCTTCCGGCCGCTTGCCGACCTGCAGGTCGGCAAGTTGCGCCTGGGCCTGCGCAAGCGCCGCCTCGGCTTGTGCGATGGCGATCTTGGCGTCGGCGTTTTCCAGCGTCACCACCGGCGTGCCGGGCGCGACGCGGTCGCCGCGCTTGACCGCAATCGTCTCGACCTGCGCCACCTCGATCGGCGCCAGCAGCACATAATCGCCCTCGACGTAGCCGACGGCGAGCGGTGCTGCCGGCGCGCAGGCGCTGAAAAGCTGGGTGGCAAGCGGCAAAGAACAGAGCAGGCTCATGATCCACGATCCTTCCGGACAGCCAAATCGCGCCGAGCTAAAATCGCGCTGAGATTGTCGGTTATTGTTGCCGCGATCTTGCCGGCCTCGTCGTCGCCGATCTCGCGCCAGCCCATCCGGCGCATAACGGCCTCGCGGCCGATGCGGAAATAGACGACCTGGCCGATCAGCGTGAATACGGTGAGTTTAGTGCGCTCGCTCTCGGCCGGCTCGCCCGTCGCCTGTTCCCAGATCAGGCAGAGTCGGTGATGCGCCGGTTCGAACACGCCATCATAGATACGGTCGAGCGCGGCGGTTGGATGCGACAGCTCACGCAGGACGAACTGTACAATCTCGCCAGCTTCCGGCCTTGCCGCGATGAAGGCGACCGTCCGCTCCAGTGCGACGGCCAAATGTGCCCGCGCGGCCTCGGTGTCCGCCAATGCCGCGGCCGGCGCTTGCAGATTGCCGATCGCCTGGCCGGCAACGGTCTGGATGGTGTCGACGATGTAGTCGGCCGCCGCGTTGCGGAGCCCTTCCTTGCCGCCGAAATGATAGGCGATCGAGCCGATATTGGCCTTGGCCTCAGCCGCGATCTGGCGCGTTGACGTGCCGTCGAAACCCTGGCGTCCGAACAGCTTCAGCGCCGCGCGCACGAGTGCCGTCCGCGTCATATCCGCGGCGGTCTTGGGCGCCTCATGAGGAAGGCCGCTGGCACTGGGCGATTTGATCATTGCCAACAATTTAATCAATCGAATGATTAAAGTCAAGTGCGGTCAAGCGGCTTGCCAACTCTGGCCGTGCGCGCTTTAGTGCCTGGCCATGGGCAAGGAAATCGAGCGTAAGTTCCTGGTCTCAGGTGAGGAATGGCGGGCAATGGTCGAGGCGGACATTCATATCCGTCAATTCTATCTAGTCGCCGAACCCAGCCGCACGGTGCGTGTGCGCATCAGCAACGATGCGACCGTCAAGCTGACGCTCAAGTTCGGCAGCCAGGCACGCGAGCGCGATGAATTCGAATATCCGGTACCTTTGGCGGAGGCGCAGGAGATGCAGGCCTTTGCCATCGGACATGTCATCGAGAAGACACGCCACCATGTTAGACACCGCGGCTATCGCTACGAAGTCGATGTCTTCGGCGGGACGCTTGCGGGGTTGGTGATCGCCGAGCTCGAGACGCCGGATGATGTACAGGACGAAATGCTGCCACATTGGCTCGGCCGTGAAGTCACCGGCGAGCCGAGATTTTACAACGCGTCGCTCGCCCTTGGGGGGATTCCGGAGATCGTCGCATGAGCTTTCGTATCGATCCGCGCATGTCGCTGACCGGAGAGGTCAGGCGCATCCTCGCCGAGGAGATCGGCAAGGCGCTTGTCCATCTGGACGCCGCGCGTGACAGGCCCGAACAGGGGCTGCACAAATGCCGCAAACGGCTGAAGAACGTCCGCGCCTTGCTGCGCCTTGTCCGTTCCGGAGACGAAACATTCTGCGTGACGGAGAATCAGTGCTACCGCCAGGTGGCGGCCCTGCTTGCCGGCCCGCGCGAGGCGACCGCACTGGTGGAAACAATCGACCGGCTGGCGGCAAGCTTTCCCGAGCAAAGTGCCGGCGATGGCCTCGGTGCCGTGCGTGACAGGCTCGTCGCGCGCCAGCATGAACTGCATGGCGGAGCAGGCCTCGATGCTGCGATAGGCGCGGCGATTTCCGTTTGCGAGGAAGGTGTCGCCCGGATCGACAAGCTCGCTCTGCCCGATCAGCCGGAGCAGGCTGCCGACGTGCTCGCCGAAGGCGCGCGCACCACTTTGCGCCGCGCCAGGAAAGCGCTGGACAAGGCGGCTTCGCGCGGCGAAGCCGATGACTTTCACGATCTGCGCAAGGCGGCCAAGACGCATGGCATGCACCTGTCGCTGCTCGGCAGGCTGTGGCCGACGCCGATCAAGACGCGGCGCAAGGCCGTCGACGAATTGGGCGAGCGGCTTGGCGAGCTGCACGATATGTTCGTCATGCGCGCGCTTCTAGATGCCGAGGACCAACCGCTCGGCCCCCCTGAGGAGACGCGGTTGCTTGCCAAGCTGCTGAAGCGCTCGGAAAAGGGCCTGAAAAAGACCTGCCTCGCCGAGGCGGCCGAGCTTTTCGGCGACAGTCCGAAGCGCTCGACGAGGAAGCTCGCCCGCAAGGTGCGCGAAGATCTCACAGCGGCACCGCAGCACGGAGACGCCGGCGCGCCTAGCGTGGGCTGATCATGGTCTAATTTGCCGCCCTATGGTAATCGCCGTCTGGCATGACCGAGCCCGGCGACACGCTTCTGACCGACTTGGCCGCTGGCTTGCAGGCCGGCTGCAGGAGGAATCGTCCGGCTACGAGCCTTACACGCCGCCGGATGCCGAAATGCTACGCCGCACGCTTGAGCCCGGCGACATCCTGCTCATCGAAGGTAACCAGAAGATTTCGGCGGCGATCAAATACCTCACCCAGTCGACCTGGTCGCATGCCGCCTTCTATGTCGGCGATGCATTACCGGAGCCGGAGGACGGATCGGAGCGGCGGCGCCTGATCGAGGTCACGCTCGGCGATGGCTGCATCGCCGTGCCGCTGTCGCGCCATCGCAGCTACAACACCCGCATCTGCCGTGCGAGTGGCCTGGCTCCGGATGACCGCGAAGCGGTCGTCGCGTTCATGATCGGCAGGCTCGGTCTCAGATACGATCTCAAGAACATATTCGACATGCTGCGCTACTTCTTGCCGACGCCGCCGGTGCCGGTGCGCTGGCGCCGCCGCATGCTGGCTTTCGGTTCCGGCGACCCGACGCGCGCCATCTGCTCGTCGCCGATCGCCGAGGCCTATGGCCTGATCCGCTACCCGATCCTGCCGGAGATTACCCGGGCGCCCGGCCGTGCCTCGGCCCAGTCGAGCTATTCGCGCAGGGAAATCCTGCACATCCGCGAACAAGACCGCCGAATAGCCGCTCGATCTTGTGTTTGAGCAGGGGACCCTCTGAGAACCGGTTTGCGGCCGATACTCAGGGGTAAGAAGCTCAGTCAGACTGGCTGCCGCCAACAGCCCAGACTCGGTCGTTCTGCATTTTGACCTAGGCCGGCAGACGTCGTCCGTTTGCGGCAGCCGCAACTCGATCGTCCGTCCGTGCGCCTGCGTCGCGCGGATGCGGCCCGATCGGCATGATCACCGGGAACGGCGTTGCGCCGAACGCAAACGTCCATTTGTAGCCGACCAGTCCGTCTTCGGGCGTCGTGTGCTGGTCGTGATGAGCAAGCAATTTGGCGCGCTCCGCCAATTCCTCCGCCTCGCGCCTGACCATTTCCGCCGTTTCCGGCCGCATCCGCCTGGAGAAGCTGACGAACGTCGACTCGCGCTCAAGATGGGTGATGGCCCAGCCGATGAAATTCTTGTTGGCCGTCTCGAACAGCGGCCGCAATGGCCCGTCGAAATTCCACTGGATCGGCGCCTCGACCAGCAACCTCGCCGACAGGCCGCGACCGAGCGCGATAAGGCCGAGTTCCTCGAGGTCGCGCAAATAGAGGAACATCGAAGCCTCGCTCAATCCTTGTGAGCGCATGATGCCTTCCGGCGTGAATTTCTCGGAAAGCATGACGAAGACGAACAGCAGTGCCGGCCGCCCGGCGAGCCTGCGCTCGATCTCCGCCGCGATCCGGTTGGCAGGTCCTGGTCCCCTGTTCATTGAGCCGAGCACGTTTTCCAGCTCCACGCCGGCGGCAGCGCAAATCTCCATCAGCCGGTCGAGCTTGCAGTTGCGCTCGTGGAAGATGCGCTTCACCGTCGGCTCGGAAACGCCCATCCGCTCGGCAAGGACGCGGTAGGTCACGCCCTTGGCCTTCAGCGTCCGCTTCAGCGCCTCGAAGATCAGGCCGTTCATGAGATGCACCTCTTTCGTGCGATTTGGTATCATACTTCGGTACTAGTCCCGATAGATCTTCCCGAAAAGTATCGAAAAGCCTAGCTCTCCGCCAGTCCACCACAGGAGACTAGCCATGAAAAGCCTCGTCACTTCGCTACTTCTCGCCATCGTCGGTATCGCGGCTGTGCCGGCAGTCCAGGCCGCCGAACTCTGGCGCGCCACCGGCCTCGAGCAGCCTGAATCGGCGCTATTCGACGCCGCCGGCCAGCATGTTATCGTCTCGAACATCGTCGGTAATCCCGGCGAAGCCGACGGCAACGGCTATTTGTCGGTCCTGTCGATAGACGGCAAGATGGTCACGCAACACTGGACCGACGGCATGGACGCGCCAAAGGGCATGGCGATTGCCGGCGGCAAACTCTACGTCGCCGACATCACTCATGTGCGCGTCGTCGATCTCGCAAGCGGCAAGCTAACATCGACGATCGACGTGCCGAACGCGGTCTTCCTCAACGACGTGACCGCCGACGCGTCCGGCAAGATCTATGTCACGGATATGCTTGCCGATACGATCTATCGCATCGACGGCGACCGGCCCGAACTGTTCGTCAGGGATGCGGCGCTTGCTTCGCCGAATGGCATCTTCGCCGATGGCGGCCGGCTGATCGTCGCTTCCTGGGGCAAGGGCATCAAGCCCGACTTCAGCACCGCGGAGCCGGGCGGCCTGCTCTCGGTCGATCTTGCCACCAAGGCCGTTTCGCCACTGCCCGGCGCGGAAAAATTTGCCAACCTCGATGGCGTCGTTGCCATCGGCGGCAGCATCTACGCCACCGCGTATATGACCGGCACGCTCTACCGCTACAAAGCCGGCGGCACGCCGCAAGCGGTTGCGACGTTCAAGCCGGGCAGCGCCGACATCGGCACCGACGGCAAGTCGACAATCTTCGTGCCGCTGATGAACGACGGCGAGATCGCGGCATTGGGCCTCGACTAAGCCAGCCATCGGCTCAGGCGGCGGGCGCGGCTTTCTTCAGCTGCGCCCGCGATCCGTGATCGAGGCGGTATAAGTCACCAGCGGCCGCTTGACGCCGTGGTTGATCAGCATGCGGCGTATCTGCGGCGAAGCGCCTGATATAATGAAGCGAACGCCGGCGCGGCTCGCCTTGTGGGCCGCACCCTCGATGACATTGGCCGCCGTTGAATCGAAGAACGGCACCGCCGAACAGTCGAGGATGAAGTTCCTGCGCTGGCGCGGTCGGCGACGTCTTCCTGCACCAAGGATTGATGGTCTGCCTCCAAACATGCAGCACTCTTTGCCAGCCGATGCACTGTGATGCTACAAACCTCGGCATCGTTTGGCGGGACATCCACTGCGATCCCGATTTCACAGGCACGACTTCAAAAGGATGAGCGGGTGAAGATATTCAAAGCGTTGGCGACCTCGACAGCCTTGCTGTCGATGGTTTTCCTGCTGGCAGGCTGCGGTCATGGCCTGATCAACAGGCTGATTTGAGTCAGGTGCCGTCGGCCCGCCCAAACCATCGCTGCAGGAACCGTGCCGCAAGCCAGCACAGCATCGCCCAGGCAAAGCCGGCGCACCAGCCGGCCAATACGTCGGACGGCCAGTGGACGCCGAGATAGATGCGGCTGATGCCGACCACCACCGTCGTCAGCACCGCCAGCCCGAGTACATAGATCTTCGTTGTCCGCCCGGGCAAAAACCGCGCCGCCATGCTGCCCAGCGTCAAATATGTCACCGCCGACAGCATGGCGTGGCCGCTCGGAAACGAAAGCGATGCCACATCGGCGAGATGCGAGACCAGATCAGGGCGCGGCCGGTCGATGTCGAATTTCAGCACGCTTGACAGGAGCTGGCCGCCCGCCACCGCGACGAACATGAGAAGCGCCGCGCCTGGCCTGCGGATAAGGAGCAGATAGACGATCATTGCTGCCGTGATCAGCACCAGTACGCTGGCGCTGCCGAGGCTGGTGATGTCGCGCATCGCCCCTTCCAGCCACGCCGGTCCGATCGGATTGTCGGGCTGCCCGGCCTTGCGGAAGGCAAGCAGGATTTCGGTATCGAAGGCATGCGGCGTGGTCGCCCGCGCCAGCTCCATCAGCTCCTCGAACCCCCACAGCCCGCCGGCAATGACCAACCCGGCCAGCAGAACAGGAAATTCGATCCAGTTGCGCAGTCTGCTTGCAATCTTCTTCATCGGCCCGATCGCAGTTACAGCCTTTGCAGATAGGGCCCGAGCGTGATCAGCGCCACAGCTGCGATGGCAAGCACGATGCCGGTCGCCTGCAAGGCATTGACGCGCTCGCCGAAGAAGACCAGCGCCACCACATTCACCGACACCAGCTGGATCACCGCCGACAGGCTGAACGACACCGACATGCCGAATTCACGGATCAGCCTCAGCATGATCAGATTGCCCAGCGAATAGAGCGCCAACGTCAGCACAATCTTGCCGAGGCTCGGCGCCAGCCCCCACTGTTTTGCGGCCATCGCCGCCAGCAGGAAGATGACCGTCGAAACGCAGAGCTGCCCAAGTCCCCAGAAACTCACTTTTGTTCTCTCCCGATGTGTCCCTACGCGCCTGCCGCAGCTCTTGTTTCCGAAGCGCCGGTCGCGGTCAAGCGGGGCCGATGTTGGATACGAAATCGCAGGCGGCAATTAGCCGGCATGTCATCAAACTGTGACCTGCCGGCGATACCGGATTGGCCAGGCAACACGCTCCAGCAATCCATCCAGCCAGAGGCAGGCCCAATGACCGAACATCGCTCCCCTGACGCCCATTTCCGCACCAGCCTGCTCGAGGAAAACGATGGGCCAGGAGCCAACCCCACCGACAACCGCACCATGGGTGAGATCATCGCCGCGCGGTTCTCGCGCCGCGGCTTCCTCAAGAGCTCGCTTGCCGTCTCGGCCATAGCCGCTACCGTCAGCCCGCTGGCGCTGATCACCGCCGACAACGCCCGCGCCGCCGAAGGCTCCGCCTTCGCTTTTGACGAGCTCGAGGCCGGCATCGACGACAAGCATCACGTCGCACCCGGCTATGACGCCGATGTACTGCTGCGCTGGGGCGATCCGCTGTTCGCCGATTCGCCGGAATTCGATCCGACAAAACAGTCGGCGGAAGCCCAGGCCAGACAATTCGGCTATAACAACGACTATGTCGGCTATATCCCGATCGACGGCTCGGCCGAGCACGGCCTGCTGGTGGTCAACCACGAATACACCAATCCGCACCTGATGTTTCCGGGCCTCGTCACCATCGTCGACGGCAAGGCCAAGCAGGCGCCCCTCAGCAAGGAACAAGTCGAGGTCGAGATGACGGCGCATGGCGGCACTATCGTCGAGATACGCAAGGTATCAGGCAAATGGCAGGTCGTTCGCGACGGCAAGCTCAACCGCCGCATCACCTCCAACACCGAGATCGCGCTCTCCGGCCCGGTCGCCGGCCACGACCGCGTCAAGACCAGCGCCGATCCGACCGGCACGAAGATCATCGGCACCATCAACAATTGCGCCGGCGGCGTCACGCCATGGGGCACCTATGTCATGGCCGAGGAGAACATCCACGGCTATTTCTCGGGCGAGCTGCCGCAGGGGCATAAGGAAGCCGCCAATTACAAGCGCCTCGGCATTCCCGAAGGTGCCTATGAATGGGCAGCGCATTACGACCGTTTCGACATCGGCAAGGAGCCGAACGAGCCGAACCGCTTCGGCTGGATCGTCGAGGTCGACGTCCAGGATCCGACTTCGGCGCCGAGGAAGCGCACCGCGATGGGGCGCTTCAAGCATGAGGGCGCCGAATCGATCGTCGCCAAGGATGGCCGTGTCGTCTTCTATCTCGGCGACGACGAGCGCTTCGACTATGCCTATAAGTTCGTCACGACAGGCAAGTTCGACCCGGACGACCGCGCCGCCAACATGAATTTGCTCGACGACGGCACCTTGCATGTCGCCAAGTTCGCCGAGGACGGTTCGGTCGAATGGCTGCCGATCGTCTTCGGCCAAGGGCCGCTGACGGCGGAGAACGGCTTTGCCAGCCAGGCCGACGTGCTGATCGAGACGCGCCGCGCCGCCGACCTGCTCGGCGCCACCAAGATGGACCGCCCGGAAGACATCCAGCCCAATGCCACCAACGGCAGGGTCTATGTCATGCTGACCAACAATTCGAAACGAAAAACCGACCAGGTTGACGCCGCCAACCCACGTGCCGAGAACGCCTTTGGCCATATCATCGAGATCGTCGAGGACGGCGGCGATTTCACTGCGACAAATGGCAAGTGGGAAATCCTGCTGAAATGCGGCGATCCCGCTGTGGCCGACGTCGGCGCCACCTTCTCGACCGCAACCACCGCCAATGGCTGGTTCGGCATGCCGGACAATTGCACGGTAGATTCGGCCGGCCGCCTCTGGGTCGCCACCGACGGCCAGGGCCCGAAAGCCACCGGCCGCACCGACGGTCTGTGGGCTGTCGATACGGAAGGGCCGGCACGGGCGACATCAAAGCTGTTCTTCCGCGTGCCGATCGGCGCCGAAATGTGCGGTCCCCTGTTTGCGCCGGACGACCAGACCGCCTTCGTTGCCGTCCAGCATCCGGGCGACGGCGGCGAGGACTGGGAGGCTTTCGGCCGTCCGTCCTACTATGAGGATTTGTCGACGCGCTGGCCCGACTTCAAGCCGGACATGCCGGTGCGCCCGGCGGTCGTTGCCATCACCAGGCAAGGCGGCGGCAAGATCGCGGTCTGACACGCAGCCAGCTCTTGCATCTCGAGGAAGGATTTCGGCGACACGAAATCCTTCCTTCCGATACGGGATGCATCCATGCTGCGCATCATGCGCCGACTAATCATTCGCTGCGCTGAACCACGGCCACATTCATTGTGCTTCGCAACCTGAAGCCAATGGACTCGTATAGTGTAATGGCCGTGACGTTGCTGGCATAGGCGTGGAGATAGGGAACTTCGCCGCGCGCCACTATCCGGTTTGCCACGAATAGGGACAGCAGCTTTCCCAGGCCACCGCCGCGAAATTCCGGATGTGAGCACACCCCGCTGAGTTCGGTATAGCCAGGTTGCTTCATGCGCTCGCCGGCCATTGCCGCAAGCCTGCCCTCGATTTTCACACCCCAAAAATCGCCCAGGCTCAAGGCTTCGAGCGTGAATGGGCCAGGCTTGGTGAGCAATGCCAGGGCGAGCATCTCAGCAGCATCGTCTCGGGTCAGACGATGCACGCGCGGGTCGGAGACGATCTGCAATGGCTGCTCGGCGATCATCTGAACCCCGGCTGCGGTCGAAGTCGCGGAAAGCCCCGTGGGCAGAGCAATCGCGTCCGCTTGAAGCAGGATCACACTCTCGCCCGGGGAGACAAGGTTCTCGAGCGCCCGCAGGCTTTCCGGGTCGTCCGCGCCAGTGGCGGCGAAAGGGACGATCGACGGCCGATATCGCATGGCGAGGTTGTCACCCTCCGCGAAGGCCCGATGTCGCGTCTGAAGCCCGCTCCAGATAGGGCGGTCGAGCAGATGTCTCATTGCGCGGCACCCTCAGGCTTATTTACACGACGGTCGAGAGGGGCAGCGGCGAGGCCGTCCTCGATGGCAGCCAGCTGCTCAAGAAGCGGCCCCGAAAAACCTGCGCACAAATCCGCGACCACGTTCTCGATGCAAGGCCAGACGTCGCGCTTTGCGACATCGACCAGCCGCCGGCCGTCCCGAGTAAGCGAGACGATCCTGCGCCGCTGGTCATCGGTCGACGGACTGACCTCGAGCAGTCCCAATCCGGCCAGAAGCGAGACGCTTCGCGTTACGCCTGGCTGCGCGATGCCAAGGGATTGCGCCAGTTCCCCGACCGACAGCGGACCCAGCCTGTCGAGCGCGGCCAGCAGCGGGTATTGGCTCGCCTGAACCGGGACATCCAGCCTGTCGAGCAGGCGCTGCGCCTCCGCTTGCAGTTGCTCGCCTATACGCTTCAGCCTGCTGCCCAGGCACAGGAAGCCAAGCGATCGTATGACGTCTTCCATAGGTCAATGCATCCCATGAACATCGATAACATGATATATAACAATGCATGAAAAGCAAGATCGAGGCATTCAAGCGCGGGTTCCAGGCATCAGGCCTATGTCGCCTTCGGCAAGGAAAGGTCGATCGATAAGGCTGCTTCGCCTGGACGAGGCCCGTTCGATCAGTTGCGCAGCCGGTAGCCGGTCCTGAAGATCCAGGCGACGATCGCTATGCAGATGAGCAGGAAGACCACCGTCATGCCGAGGCTGACGCCGACCGAAACGTCGGACTTGCCGTAGAAGCTCCAGCGGAACCCACTGACCAGGTAGACCACCGGGTTGAACAGCGTCACCGTGCGCCAGATGCCGGGCAGCATGTTGATCGAATAGAAGCTGCCGCCGAGGAAGGTCAGCGGCGTGATGATCAGCAGCGGCACCAGCTGCAGCTGCTCGAAGCTCTTCGCCCAGATGCCGATGATAAAGCCGAACAGGCTGAAGGTCACCGCCGTCAGCACCAGGAAGGCGAGCATCCAGAACGGATGCTCGATCGTCAGCGGCACGAACAGCGAGGCCGTCGCCAGGATGACCAGGCCAAGCACGATCGACTTTGTCGCCGCGCCCCCGACATAGGCGATGACGATCTCCAGATAGGACACCGGCGCGGACAGCAATTCGTAGATCGAGCCGACGAATTTCGGAAAATAGATGGCGAAAGAGGCGTTGGAGATCGATTGCGTCAGCAGCGACAGCATGATCAGCCCCGGTACGATGAAGGCGCCGTAGCTGATGCCGTCAATCTCGGTGATGCGCGAGCCGATGGCCGAACCGAAGACGACGAAATAGAGCGACGTCGAAATGACCGGCGAAACGATGCTCTGCAGCACAGTGCGAAGGGCGCGCGCCATCTCCACCCGATAGATCGCCCATACCGCATGAAGATTCATGGCCGCGCGCGGGTTCATGCCGGTTTCCTCACCAGATTGACGAAGATCTCCTCGAGCGAGCTGTTTTCCGTATCGATGTCGCGGAACTGGATGCCGGCCGCCTCGAGCTCGCGGATCAGCGAGGCGACGCCCGGCCGTTCGCTCTGGTTGTCATAAGTATAGGTCAGCTGTCCGCCATCCGGCGAAAGCTCCAGCGCGTAGTGCGAAAAAGCATCGGGAACGGTGGCCAGGGGACTGCGCAGTTCCAGCACAAGCCGTTTGCGGCCCAGCTTGCGCATCAGCTCGGCCTTGTCCTCCACCAGCACGATTTCGCCGCGGTTGATGACGCCGACGCGGTCGGCCATCGCCTCGGCTTCTTCGATGTAATGCGTGGTCAGGATGATGGTGACGCCGTCTTCGCGCAGCCGGCGCACCATCGCCCACATGTCCTGGCGCAGCTCGACATCGACGCCTGCCGTCGGTTCGTCGAGGAACAGGATGCGCGGCTCGTGCGACAGCGCCTTGGCAATCATCAGCCGGCGCTTCATGCCGCCGGACAGCGTGATCGCCTTGGCGTCCTTCTTGTCCCAGAGCGACAGGTCGCGCAGCACCTTTTCGACGAACGCCTTGTCCGCCGGCTTGCCGAACAGGCCGCGGCTGTAGTTAACCGTCGCCCACACGCTCTCGAAGGCGTCGATGGTCAGTTCCTGCGGCACCAGCCCGATCAGACTGCGCGCGGCGCGGTAGTCGCGGTTGATGTCATGGCCGTCGACGGTGACGGAACCCGACGAGCGGTTGACGATGCCGCAGACGATCGAGATCAGCGTTGTCTTGCCGGCGCCATTCGGCCCGAGCAGCGCAAAAATCTCGCCGCGCACGATGTCGAGATTGATCTCCTTCAGCGCCTTGAAGCCGGTGGCGTAGGTCTTGGAGACCCCGGAAATCGAGATGATCGGCTGCATGGCTGAAAACGACTGCTTGAAACAGAGTTGTTGGTTTAATCCGCTGAATGTCGGTTCGCAAATCCGGATGTCAATGGCGCTTCTGACAGTTCTGGACATCGAGGTTCGCCGGAATAGGCAACACCTACCCGGTCGTCCAGCCAAATTCCACGCAACAGCAGATTAACCGCACTGCGGCGTTCCGCCTCGCGGCGGGACGCCGCTTTGACCCTCCGGTGCATCAAGCCTATCCTTCAACAAACAAGCAGCAGCCGGAGCCGCCATGGACCCGCTCATTCTGTCGCGCATACAGTTCGGCGCGAACATCTCGTTCCACATCCTGTTCCCGGCGATCACCATCGCGCTCGGCTGGGTGCTGCTGTTCTTCAAGCTCCGCTACAACGCGACAAACGATTCCGCCTGGATGCGCGCTTATTTCACCTGGGTTAAGGTATTCGCGCTCTCCTTCGCCATGGGCGTGGTTTCCGGCGTCACCATGAGTTTTCAGTTCGGCACCAACTGGCCGGGCTATATGGAGACGGTCGGCAACATTGCCGGCCCGCTGCTGGCCTACGAAATCTTGACCGCCTTCTTCCTCGAGGCGGCGTTCCTCGGCATCATGCTGTTCGGCTTCCGCCGTGTCTCGAACCGCGTCCATACACTGGCGACGGTGCTGGTGGCCGGCGGCACCACCTTGTCCGCCTTCTGGATCATCGCGCTCAATTCGTGGATGCAGACGCCGGCCGGCTTCGAAATGCGCGATGGTGTTGCGCACGCCACCGACTGGTGGGCCGTTGTCTTCAATCCGTCCATGCCCTACCGGCTCGTCCATATGCTGCTTGCTTCGGGCCTGACCGTCTCGTTCCTGGTCGCCGGCCTGTCGGCGCTGCGCTATCTCTACGGCGATCGCTCGGAATCGATGTGGAAGGCGCTGCGCACCGGCGTCTTCACCGCCGCGATCCTGATCCCCATCCAGATCTTTGCCGGCGACCAGCACGGCCTCAACACGCTGGAACACCAGCCGCAGAAGATCGCCGCGATGGAGGCCAACTGGAACACCGGTCCCAACGTGCCGCTGGTGCTGTTTGCGCTTCCCGATGAAGCGGCCAAGGAGAACAGGTTCGAGCTCACCATTCCCGATGGCGCCAGCCTCATCCTCAGGCACAGCGCCGGCGGCATCGTACCGGGGCTGAACGATTATGCCGGCAACCATCCCCCGGTATTTCCGGTGTTCTGGGGCTTTCGCATCATGGTCGGCACCGGCCTCCTGATGCTCGCCGTCTCCTGGTCGGCGGCCTTCTTCCTCAAGCGCCGCCACGGCCTGCCCAAGCCGCTGGCGCTCGTCATGGTGCCGATGGCGCTGTCCGGCTGGCTGGCGACGCTGGCCGGCTGGTACACCACCGAGATCGGCCGCCAGCCCTGGCTGGTCACCGGCGTGCTGCGTACCGCCGATGCTGTCGGGCCGGTCGCCGGCAGCCATGTCGCGCTGTCGCTCGCGGTCTATCTCATCCTCTATGTGCTGCTCTTGATCGCCTATCTCGGCGTGTTGGTGCATCTGGCATTGAAGGCGGCGAAGGATGGTGACACCTCGCCGCTGCCGGGCGTCATGAACAGGCCGCTGTCGCAGCCGGTTGCGCAACCAGGAGAAACATCATGAGCATCGACTGGCCGACCCTGCTGCCTCTGATCTTCGCCGGCCTGATGGGCCTCGCTATCCTGATCTACGTCATCCTCGACGGCTTCGATCTCGGCATCGGCATCCTGTTCGCCGCAGCCGAAGACACCGAGCAGGATACGATGATCGCCGCCATCGGCCCGTTCTGGGACGCTAACGAGACCTGGCTGGTGCTGGCGGTCGGCTTGCTGCTGGTCGCCTTCCCATTGGCGCACGGCACCATTCTGACGGCGCTCTACATTCCGGTCTTCGTGCTGCTGGTCGGCTTGATCCTGCGCGGCGTCGCATTTGATTTCCGCGCCAAGGTGCCTGCCGGCAGGAAGCACCGCTGGAACCGCATCTTTTTCCTCGGCTCGGTCATCGCGTCGCTGGCGCAAGGTTATATGCTCGGCGTTTATGTGCTCGGCCTCGACGTCGGCCCTGGCGGCGTCGCTTTCGGCGCGCTTGTGGCGCTCTGCCTTGCCGCGGCCTACGCGGCGATGGGAGCGGCCTGGGTCATCTACAAGACGGAAGGCGATCTGCAGAAGAAGGCGGTGCGGTGGCTGCGCACGGCGTTGGTGCTGACCGCGCTCGGCATGGTCGCGGTATCGCTGGCCACGCCCTTTGCCAGCGCGCGCATCTTCGACAAATGGTTCGTCTGGCCGGCCATGCTCTATTTGTCGCCGCTCCCGATCCTGTCGGCAGTGCTGTTCCTGTGGCTGTGGCGCCAGACCTTCCATCTGCCGAAACCCGGCGACCGCCACGCGCTGCTCCCGTTCCTGACATTGGCCGCGATCTTCACGCTCGGCTTTGCCGGCCTCGCCTGGTCGTTCTACCCCTTCGTGGTGCCCGACCGGCTGACCATCTGGCAGGCTGCTTCGGCACCCGAAAGCCTGGCCGTCATCCTGGTCGGGACGGTCGTCGTGCTGCCGATCATCATCTTCTATTCGTTCTTTGCCTACCGGGTGTTCGCCGGCAAGGCGACAGACCTGACCTATGACTGACCGGCATCGCCGTCGCAGCCTGAAACAGAATATTCATCTTCAAGCGGAATAACCTTCTCTGGCCGGCCCAGCAGAATCGCCGGCAAGAAGAAGGGCAACAGAATGAACCCCTTTTCTGCGGCAGGACAGGATCGGCTGCTGCTTTTGCTGATCCGGACGGTCGCGCTGATCGGCGCACTCGCGCTTGCCGGCCTGCTGCCGGCCATGCCGCAGGCGCATGCCCAGGACGCGGCCAACTGGACGGGCGTGTGGGACACGAAGTGGCGCGGCGGCGGCGCCCAGATCAAGTTCGAGCAGACGGGCACTGACGTAAAGGGCGTGTACCCGCTTTATAACGGCCGTATCGAGGCCAAGGCCGAAGGCGACAAGCTTGTCGGCCACTGGTTCGAAGGCGACCGCCAGGGCGCCTTCACCTTCGTCCAATCGCCTGACGGCGGCAGCTTCATGGGCCGCTTCGATGCCGCCACCGCCGAATGGTGGACAGGTGTGCGCGTCAGCGCCGTCGAGGACGTCCGTGTCGACCAGTCGAGCCCGATGAGCACCATGCGCTCGTTCCTGCAGACGATGAACGAGAGCGGCGCCGACAATGTGCCGCGCGCCACCGGTGGCGGCATGGGTCTTGCCGGTCTGGCAGCGGGTCTCGTCGACGTCACCGAGGCCGACCGCGGCGGCCTCAACATGCCCGATTACACCAAGCTTCTGTTCACCGTCATCGACAACGCGACGTTCCGTCTGTGGAGCCTGCCGCATGATGCGATTTCCGGAGACGAGGTGACGGCGACGCTGCCGCAATACGGCACCAGGATCTCCTTCGACGTCACTTTTCGTCGCAAGAATGGCGACTGGTTCATCGTCGGGCCGCCACTTGCCCAGCTCCAGGCCAAGCTCGCCGAATTCCAGGAAGCGCGCGGCGAAGCCGTCGACATGGTCGATGATCCGAGCAGGCTCGCCTCGCCGCGCGACACGTTCAAGGTGCTGTTGAGCGGCCTCACCGAAGCCGGCGACCCGGCCCAGGCGGCGCTCGACCTGCGCAACTACAGTCAGGCGGTGCGTGGCGACGAGGCGTTCCTGCTGGAGCGCTATCTCAAAAAGGTCATCGACCGCATCGGCTACGTCTATTGGCAGGAGATCCCCGACGATCCGAAGAGCAACACCCCCTTCGTCTATTTCGAGCATCCCGCCGGCAACATCGTCATCGGCCCGGTCGAGACTGAGAAGGGCAAGATCTGGCAGTTCACGCCCGAGACGCTCGCCCACATCCGCGCGCTCTACGCCGATGTCGAAGACGTGCCGGTGGCGCCGGAATTCGCCGCCTTCGCCAGCACCGACCCGTTCTTCATCGCCCGCGGCCTCGCCCGCGAGATCAGCCCCGGCCTGCTCACCCGCGCCGGCCCGATGGAGCGCTGGCAATGGTCGATGCTCGGCCTTGCCGCACTGGCCGGCATCGTCTTCGGCTTCATCGCCAATGCGCTGATTTCCTTGTTTGTGCGAAGGACGGACAGCCCGGCCTTCTTCCGCATTGTCGAATGGGCGGTGCGCTCGATCGTGCTTGGCTTCTTCCTGCTGTTGACGCTGCGCCCGCTCGGTCTGCCGCAAGTGGTCGCCGCCCCGGTCAAGGCAATCGCCTGGAGCCTGGTCGTGATCGGCGCCGTGCCGGTGGTCTGGCACCTGATCGGCAAGGTCGCCGACCATTACCGTGGACTGTGGCAGGTGCCCGGCTATCACGACACGCTGATTTCGCTGTCCACCGGCGTGGCGCGCGTCGCCGTGCTGGTCGTCGCCTTCCTGCTGCTGGCCGAAGTGCTCGCCATCCCCTACGAAGGCGTCATTGCCGGTCTCGGCATCGGCGGTCTGGCGGTGGCGCTGGCGGCGCAGCCGACGCTGCAGAACTTCCTCTCCGGCCTGACGCTCTATGCCGACCGGCCGGTCAGCGTCGGCGACTTCTGCAAGTTCGGCGACCAGTCCGGCACGATCGAGCATATCGGCATGCGCTCCACCCGCATCCGGTCGCTCGACCGCACGATCATCTCGGTGCCAAACTCGGATTTCGCCGGCATGCAGATCGAGAACTACGCGCATCGCGACCGCACCCGGTTCGCGACGACGCTGCAGCTGCGCTACGAAACGACGCCCGATCAGCTACGTTACGTCCTGGCCGAGCTGCGCAAGCTGCTGATTGCCCATCCGCGCGTCATCGATGAGCCGTGCCGCGTGCGCTTTGCCGGCTTCGGCGCCTATTCGCTCGATATCGACGTGTTCACTTATAACCGCCGACGTGGCCGATTTTCAAGCCATCCGCGAGGACATCCTGTTGTCCATGATCAACATCATGGATGATGCCGGCGCGCAGTTCGCCTTCCCTTCGTCACTGGAATACAGAGCCACCGACCTTCCGGTCGACGACGAAAAACGCATCGCCGCGGAGAAAAGGGTCAGCGATTGGCGCGAGGCGCAAAACCTGCCTTTCCCCGACTTCAGCCAGATCGACAAATTCGCCCTCAACAACACACTTGCCTACCCGCCTGAGGGCTCGGCGCATTATCGTGAGACAGAACCCGACCCGGACTCGGCCGAGGCAAAGGCGACGCTGGAGAAAGTGCGCTGGAGCCTGCCCTGGAAAAAGGGGGAGTAGTGCAAAGCGCGGAAACTGCTGATCTCCCCCCTTGAGGGGGAGATGTCGCTGAAAGCGACAGAGGGGGTCGCCGCGCGTGGAGTGCCAACTTCGTCTTCCTCGATATGCCGGACCGCGTCGCGCCAACCGAACCGACCCCCTCTGGCCTGCCGGCCATCTCCCCCTCAAGGGGGAGATCAGCAGGCCCCGCCCCAAAAGCTCAGCTCTTGCTGGCGGCCAGCACCAGCACCGGCTTTTCGCTGTAAAGATTGGGGAACAGCCGCTTCAGGTTCTCGACCTTGGGCAAATCGTTGTAGACGATATAGGGATAGGTCGGGTTGAGCGTCAGAAAGTCCTGGTGATAGTCCTCGGCCGGATAGAAGGTCTTGCCGGTCTCCAGCGTCGTCACGATCGGCTTGGGAAACACCTTGGCCTTGTCGAGCTGGGCGATGTAGCTTTCGGCGATCTTTTTCTGTGCGTCGTTTTCGGCAAAGATCGTCGAACGGTACTGGGTGCCGCTGTCCGGGCCCTGGTAGTTCAGTTGCGTCGGGTTGTGCGCCACCGAGAAATACACCTGCAGCAACTGGCCGTAGGTCACCTTGGACGGCTCGTAGGTGATCTCGACGGATTCGGCATGGCCCGTCCGGCTGGTGCCGACCATTTCATAGACGGCCGTGTCCTGGTCGCCGCCGGCATAGCCGGAAACGGCGCTGGTGACGCCGTTGACGTGCTGGAACACGCCTTGCACACCCCAGAAGCAGCCGCCGGCGAAGACCGCCTTTTCGGTGCCGGCGGTGGCCTTCTCGTCCATTGCCGGCGGCGGGATCACCACCGCGTCTTCGGCCGAAACTGCCGGCGTCTGCCAGAACACGGCCGCCGCGGCCGTGAGGATGAGCGCGGCAAGCGCTGCTTTTGCGAAAATCGACGATCGTTTCAGGGCTCCGGTCATGTCTGATCTCCCATGATGCTGGTGTGGATTATACGACGGATAGGTCCGCCGGGCTCTCACATTGCTGTGCGCATCGCCTATTTGGCCGGAGCCATGGCATCGCAGGCCTTGGTCGCTTCGGCTTTCTTCATGGCGTCCGTCTCGGCGGCGGCCTTGGCCATGCAGTCGGCCTTCATCGGATCGCCCGCCTTCATCGCGGTCGGGGCCATCGCGTCAGCCGCCATGGCGCCGGCCGGCTTCATGGCGTCCGTTGCCGGCTTCATGGCGCCCGTTGCCGGCTTCATGGCATTTGTCGCCATCGCCGGCTTCATCGCATCTTCGGCCCGCGCCGCGCCTCCTGCGAACGGCGCCGTCGAGCAAAGTGCGAAGGCGAGTGCCGCCAGGGTCGGGCGATTGGTCAAACGATTGGTCATGATGATCTCCTAGGGTTTGGCAGGGGTTGACGGCATGCAGCGGCGCCGCTGCGGCGTTGCGCAAATTTCGGAACGGGTTCTAATTCGTGGCGGCAGCAAGGATCGGCCCGCCGCCCGGCACCTGCACCAGCACCGCTGTGCTGAGGCCGCCCGCCGCCGCCGGCAGCGGCAGCGCGGTGGCGTCGCCGGTCCAACTGCCCAGCCTGGTCAGCGAATGCACGACATTGGCGTGCGGCAGCGTGCGGCCGGTGTTTTCGCCGCGCGCCACCGGCACCTCGACGACGCCCTTGCCGTAACGCACCAGCCAGACGTCGGCCCTGCCGCCGGGCACCGGACCGGCGCCGATGCTGACCGTCCCGCCGGCGAGCGACAGCGAAGGTCCGTCACCGTGGCCGCCGCTCGAAATCAGCTGCTCGATCTCGCCCGGCCTGGCGCCGACCGCATCGGCCCTGCCGTTGACCACCACTTGCGGCGTGAACGGGCCGGAACGGCCGAGCGACGGCTCGTAACTGACCTGGCGCTGCGTGAATTCTTCTTTGCCGAATGTGTCCTTCCAGCCGAGATAGTCCCAGTAGGTGACGTTGAAGGACAGCGCCAGCACGCCGGGCCGGTCCTTGACCTTGATCAGATTGGCGTTGGCCGGCGGACAGGACGAGCAGCCCTGGCTGGTGAACAGCTCTACGACGGTCAGCGTCTGACCGGCGGCCGCGCTGGTTGCCGACAGCACAGTCGCGGAAAACAGTGCCGCGGCGAGCCCCATCAGGGCTGTGCTGCGTTTCGCTGTCGATCCGGGCATCGCTGTTCTCCTGTGCGGTTCCATGTCCACACTTCGCGGCCGACACACGGTTCGTTACAGCATCACCGCTTCGTGATCGTTCGCAGCTCTGCCTTCTCCCACAGGGGGCGAAGGGAAGACGGTCGCTCGCAACCAACACGCCACCCGGTGTGACCGGGGCGGCGATGTGATGGACGGGCAGCCTAAGCGGGCCGATATGCCCTCGCACTCAGCTGCGGCGCCCTATTGTGTCAACAGCGTTTCCGATGCCCGCTGATTGAAGGCGCACTTGCCGGTTACTGTGTAGAAAAAGTCCGCGTTGGAATCGGTGATGGCGGCAGATGTCGGCACCGCCGATCCCCCGTCTTCCCAAGCTTGTGTGCTGGTCTGGCCGCAAGGCACGAGGGTAAAGATATCGACCGTTTGGCCACTGGCGATCTCGACGCCGTCCGCGTAGAGGCGGTTCGATGTCGCCGGATCGTTCGATTTGAGCACGGTTGGATTGCCTGACGGGACATCCATCTGCAGATAGAGTTGGTCCATCTGGCTGACGTCGATCACCGCGCCGGCACCGGTCGCGGGATACATGGTGTTGACGCAGGTCGTAGCGTATTTCCTGGTACCGCTCGTCTGGGTGATCGTGGTGGTGGGCAACCCATAGAAGCTGGTCACCGTGGTGGTCGTACACACTTGCTGCTGGACCATAGTGATCGTCGCTCCGTTGATGGTGGAGACGGTCGCCGTGCCATAGCCTTTCGGATCGCCATAACCGTTGTATGTGTAGGTGATCTTCATCAGCTTGTTGGCCACCGTGTCCCCGAATTTGGTGCCGTAGAGCGTCATTGTCTTGCCCCACCAGCCCGAGATCTTGGTCACCTTGAACGTGGCTTGCACCAATGCCGGCCGCTTTGTCACTGCCGACGCAACGCCGACCTGCACCGTGTTGATCCTGGCGATCTGCATGAAATTCGTCGGCATGGCAAAGCCGGCCGAAGCCTTGATGCTGGCGGCGCCGTCGGTGGCGACGACGAAGCTGTCGAGCTTGGCCGTGCCTTGCCCGCCATTGGCCAGGTATGCCTCCTGCAGTTTTACCTGGCGGTCCGCCAGTGAGGTGTCCGTCGCAAGCGTCGTGATCGACAGCGACGCTGCATCGAGGGCGTTCTGCATCGATGCCCTGGTTGAAACCGCAGAGGTATAGTCGATGGAAAAACCCAATGCGGCAACCATCGGGATAAGCAAGATGGCGAGCAATGGCGCGAACGAGCCGCTCACCGATTTGAGAAATTTGCGTGCTGACAACGGCATTCCGATCCCCCGAACGGCGATAGACCGGTGGGCTATCACGCCGGGCGCGAACTATGCTCTAATCTCATGGATCAAAGTTTAACGACTTTGCCGCCCCGCCGCCGCACCCGCGCCCCGCCGCTTGCCGATGTAGCGTGCCCCTGCTAAAGCGCGCCGCATGACCACGCCGATCAAAAACATCCGCAACTTCTCCATCGTTGCCCATATCGACCATGGCAAATCCACGCTTGCCGACCGGCTGATCCAGTCGACCGGCGGGCTGGAGCTGCGCGACATGAAGGAGCAGGTGCTGGACTCGATGGACATCGAGCGCGAGCGCGGCATCACCATCAAGGCGCAGACGGTGCGGCTGAAATACCGCGCCAACAATGGACAGGATTATGTCCTCAACCTGATCGACACGCCCGGCCATGTCGACTTCGCCTATGAAGTGTCGCGCTCGCTCGCCGCCTGCGAAGGTTCGCTGCTGGTCGTCGACGCCTCGCAGGGCGTCGAGGCGCAGACGCTGGCCAATGTCTACCAGGCGATCGACAACAACCACGAGATCGTCGTGGTGCTGAACAAGGTCGACCTGCCCGCCGCCGAGCCCGAGCGCATCCGCGAACAGGTCGAGGAGGTGATCGGCATCGACGCCTCCAACGCCGTGCTGATCTCGGCCAAGACCGGGCTAGGCATCCCCGACGTGCTGGAAGCGATCGTCAACGATCTGCCGCCGCCGCGCGAGGGCGACATCACGGCCCCGCTGAAGGCGATGCTGGTCGACAGCTGGTACGACGCCTATCTCGGCGTCATCGTGCTGGTCCGCATCATCGACGGCGTGCTGAAGAAGGGCCAGACCATCCGCATGATGGGCACTGGCGCCAGGTACCTGGTCGAGCGCACCGGCGTCTTCACGCCCGCCCGCATCAATGTCGACGAGCTCGGCCCCGGCGAGTTCGGTTTCTTCACCGGCTCGATCAAGGAAGTCGCCGACACCCGCGTCGGCGACACCATCACCGAGGACAAGCGCCCGACGGCACAAGCCCTGCCCGGCTTCAAGCCGGCGCAGCCGGTGGTGTTCTGCGGCCTGTTCCCGGTCGACGCCGCCGACTTCGAGGATCTGCGCGCCGCCGTCGGCAAGCTGCGCCTCAACGACGCCTCCTTCTCCTTTGAAATGGAAACCAGTGCCGCACTTGGCTTCGGCTATCGCTGCGGCTTCCTCGGCCTGCTGCATCTTGAAATCATCCAGGAGCGGCTGGAGCGCGAGTTCAATCTCGACCTCATCGCCACCGCGCCCAGCGTCGTCTACCGCCTGCTGTTGAACGACGGCTCGGTCAAGGAACTGCACAACCCGGCCGACATGCCCGACGTGGTCAAGATCGAGGCCATCGAGGAGCCATGGATCCGCGCCACCATCCTCACCCCCGACGACTATCTCGGCGGCATCCTGAAGCTCTGCCAGGATAGGCGCGGCATCCAGGCGGACCTGTCCTATGTCGGCAAGCGCGCCATGCTGATCTACGATCTGCCGCTCAACGAGGTGGTCTTCGACTTCTACGACCGGCTGAAGTCGATCTCCAAGGGCTACGCCTCGTTCGACTATCATTTGACCGACTACAAGGAAGGCGACCTGGTCAAGATGTCGATCCTGGTCAATGAGGAGCCGGTCGACGCGCTGTCGATGCTGGTCCACCGTACGGCGGCGGAAAAGCGCGGCCGCCAGATGTGCGAGAAGCTGAAGGAGCTGATCCCGCATCATCTGTTCAAGATCCCGATCCAGGCGGCGATCGGCGGCAAGGTCATCGCCCGCGAGACCATCTCGGCGCTGCGCAAGGACGTCACCGCCAAATGCTACGGCGGCGACGTCTCGCGCAAACGCAAGCTGCTCGACAAGCAGAAAGAGGGCAAGAAGCGGATGCGGCAGTTCGGCAAGGTGGATATACCGCAGGAGGCGTTTATCCAGGCGCTGAAGATGGGGGATTGAGAAGCCGGTTGGCGCGCACAGCGCGCCAAGCCATCGATCCAGTGAATCGATGGCAGGCTTCGAAAGCGGGGGAGCTGCCGGAGGCAGCGGGCCCCCCGCCAGCGCGGCGCTGAAGCTGCATGGTGAAGATTGGGCAGAAGCGTGCGACAGGTCAGCAAGCTGGATACGCGCCGGCCATTGCGACCCTTCAGGACAGCGGACCATCATTGGAGAATGTCCCGCCTTGAAGTATCCTTGCGGCTTCGGGGGAGACATCACATGCGCTCTACTCTGGACCTCGTTGCCGCGATCGGCCTCGCCATCGGCGGCGCTTTCGGACTCGCCGGCACCTTCGTCGAGAGCGCGCCCCTTCGCGAAACGCTCTGGACGATCGACGGCGTGGCGCTCGTGGTGGCGACGGCGCTGCTGACGATGAAGTATCAGCGGCTGGGCAATGACTGCGTGGCCGCCGGATTTTTGACCTTTCTCGCCGGCGAGAGCCTGCTGCTCGCCGGCAATGCGGCCGGGCTTGAGGCCAGCGTAGCCTCCTATGTCGGCGGTATCTCGCTTTGGGCGGCGGCGCTGGTCATGGTCAGCGCGCCGAAAACCTTCGCACTATGGATGCGGCTTACCGCTGTCGTGGCGGCTGTGCTGTTTGTCGTCTCAGTGGGCCTGATCCTGTGGGGTGCGCCTTTGCTGCCGACCTCGACGCCGCTGCCCGCTGCCGGATATCCCTTCCTGGTGCTCACATTCATCGGCTGGATCTGGACGCTGCTGAAGCCCAGCCGGTGAGGCCAGTCGGACCGCCCCCTCTCCGGCCGCTTCGCGGCCACCTCTCCCCCACTTTGTGGGGGCGAGGAACCCAGGTCTTTTGAGGCTTCGGTGATTGGCATTTCCTCGCCCCACGAAGTGGGGAGAGGTGGTTTGCGAAGCAAACCGGAGAGGGGTCTTCCTTGGCAACCTCGCGCGTCACGCAGAGCGCAAATGCCGCGATCACCTCTTCCACCCATCCCGCCGCCATGCCATGTTCCCCCTCGCGGCCGGGCAGGCCGCTTCATTCCGGGGGGAAATCATCATGTCGTCCTACGCTTTCGCGCGCCGCGCTGCCGCGGCGCTTTGCCTTGCCACACTGTTTGCGTCCGTCGCGTATGCCGGCGATGTCACTTTCGAGATCAGGAACAGCCATCCCAACGCCATGCGCGTCGAGCTCTACAGCCAGGACCGCGACCATGTCTGGCCGGGCAACAATCAGGATTACTATCTCAACGACGGCGAGACCAAGGCGATCCCGCTGTCCTGCAGTGACGGCGAATCGATCTGCTACGGCGCCTGGGTCGATGGCGACGAAAATACCTATTGGGGCGTCGGCCCCGGCAACACGGAAAAATGCGACGATTGCTGCTACACCTGCAGTGGCGGCGAGACCGAGGAAATCGATCTGGTTCCGTGAGTTGCCCGTCTCCCTCTTGTTGGCGGACAATCGCGTATGGGCAAGTGCCCCTCACCCGGATTGCCAACCGAATTGCGAAGGGCAATTCGGGGCGATCCGACCTCTCCCCGAGGGGAGAGGAGGTCGCCTGCGTTGCGCCAGGCTCTTCTCCCCGGCGGGAAGAAGGTGGCCGCCCACGAGTCTTGCCTCCGCAAGCCCGACGGCAGGCTCCGCGGCCGGGGGACTTCATAGGCGATTGCTCCATCCTTGTGGGGGAGAAGCCAGCGCAAAGCGGGCAGGGGCGCGCGCTGTCCCGCCAACGTCAGGCCGGCAACGCCGGAATTTCAAAGCTGAAACAAAAAACCCGCCTCGGCGGGCGGGTCGTTGGAGCCAATTGGCACCATATCTAAATTACTAGCATAGCTGCCGGCACAAAGCAAGAACAAAATGTGGTGCTGCGAGCAAAAAATGCGAATTCCCTTACCGCCGCGCCCGACGTCGGCCCTCACGAGGGGAGAATGCTGCCTTGACGTCGTCCTGACTGTCGCCATAGCGTAGTCCGACAGGAGACCCACCCATGGCAGTGGTCGAAGGCGAGAACATCGACATCGGCTTTTCGGGAAAACGTTGCATCCATTCGCGCAACTGCGTGCTGGGCGATCCTCGTGTCTTCGTGCCCAATGCGCCCGGCCAGTGGATCCACCCCGAGGCGGCCAGCGTCGAGAAGATCGTGGCGCTCGCCGAAGCCTGCCCGTCCGGCGCCATCACCTATGTCCGCAAGGATGGCGGGCCGCAGGAAAGGCCGCCGGTGGTCAACATTGTGCGCATAAGGGAAAACGGTCCGCTTGCCGTCCATGCCGAGATCGTGTTGGGCGGCGAAACGTTTTACCGCGCCACGCTGTGCCGCTGCGGCGCCTCGGAGAACAAGCCGTTCTGCGACGGCAGCCACACCAGGGCCGGCTTCACCGCCACCGGCGAGCCGGCGCTGAAAGACGCGCCGGCGCTGGAAGTGCGGAATGGCCCGCTGACCGTGACGCCGACGACCAACGGCCCGCTCAAGCTCGAAGGCAATGTCGAAATCGTCACCGGCACCGGCCACACGGTCGACCGTACGCAACGCACCTTCCTCTGCCGCTGCGGCCACTCCGCCAACAAGCCGTTCTGCGATGGCTCGCATAAGAAGGTGGGGTTTGTGGAGTAGGCGGCAAAGCTGCCAATCTCCCCCCTCGTGGGGGAGATGTCCGGCAGGACAGAGGGGGGCGCCGTAGAGCGCCAATGTCAGCAGTACAATGCCTCATACGCCATTGCCTCCAAAACACCGCGCAAATGCGCGCTCGATGCGTAAGGTCATGACACCAGCTGAATTGAAGCTCTGGAACGAGCTTCGTGCGCACCGGCTGATGGGACTCGGCTTCCGGCGTCAATTCCCAATCGCAGGTTACATCGTCGACTTCGCTTGCCCGGACAAGAAACTGATCGTCGAAGTCGACGGCTCCCAGCATACCGAAGCCGATGCTGTTGCCAGAGACGAAGCAAGGACAGTGCGCCTGGAACAGGACGGCTGGACCGTTCTGCGCTTCTGGAACGACGATATCATTCGCGACATCGACAATGTCTGCCAGCATGTTGTGATTGCGGCTGGCCTGGGGCGTGCGTCTGAATGAACGGCCGGAGCGGCTGTAACCATGGCAAAGGCCGGCGGGACAGCGCCCCCCTCTGGCCTACCGGCCATCTCCCCCACGAGGGGGGAGATTGGCCGTCACCACGATCATCGCCTGTTGGCCCAGCCATCACGGCTTTATCGGCCCGTTCATATCCGGTAAGGGGCGGGGCAAGAGAATTCTCCGGACCCAAATATGACCGCCAAGCCCAAACCCTCACCCCTGTTCCTCGGCATTGACACCGGCGGCACTTACACCGATGCCGTGCTGTGGTCGGAAGCCGGCGGCCCCGGCGGAAAAGTGCTGGCCAAGGCCAAGGCGCTGACCACGCGCCATGATCTGGCGGTCGGCATCTCCGGCGCGGTCGATGCGGTGCTCGAAATGGCCGGCACCGACCCGGCAGCGATCAAACTGGTGTCGATGTCGACGACGCTAGCCACCAATGCGCTGGTCGAGGGCCAGGGCGGCCGCGTGGCGCTGGTGATGATCGGCTTTGCCGAGGGCGACCTTGCCCGCGACGGGCTGAAGGCGGCGCTCGGCACCGACCCGGTGGTGTTCTGCCCCGGCGGCCACGATGTCCACGGCAATGCGGCAAAGCTCGATCTTTCCGGGCTGGAGGCAGCTTTGCCGGAACTGGAAAAGTCGGTGTCCGGCTTTGCCGTCTGCGCCTATTTCGCCACCCGCAATCCGGCGCATGAGCTTACCGCTCGCGACCTGATCCGCGACAGGACCGGCCTGCCGGTCACCGCCAGCCACGAACTGTCGGCCAAGCTCGGCGGCCCGCGCCGGGCGCTGACGACATTGCTCAACGCCAGGCTGATCTCGATGATCGACCGGCTGGTCGCGGCAACCGAAGGTTTTTTGGCCGCGCGCAACATCGCCGCCCCGCTGATGGTGGTGCGCGGCGACGGCGCTTTGGTCTCGGCCGCCTTTGCCCGCCAGCGGCCGATCGAGACCATCCTGTCCGGCCCCGCCGCCAGCCTCGTCGGCGCCCGCCACATGACCGGCCTCGACGATGCCGTGGTCTCCGATATCGGCGGCACCACCACCGACGTCGCCGTGCTCGACAAGGGCCGGCCGCGGCTTGATCCGGAAGGCGCCACCGTCGGCGGTTTCCGCACCATGGTCGAGGCCGTCGCCATGCGCACTTTTGGGCTCGGCGGCGATTCCGAGGTGGCGCTGGAGGACGGCGCGCTCAATCCGAGAATCCTGCTCGGGCCGCGCCGCCTGGTGCCGCTGGCGCTGGCCGGCATGATCCATGGCGATGCCGTCACATCAGAGCTCGAGCGCCAGCTGCGCGCGCCCAATCCCGGCCGCATGGATGGCCGGCTGGCGGTGCGCACCGGCGTGCCGGAGCGGCTGGCGGCCGGACTGACCGGTGCCGAAGCCAAGCTTTACGAGCTGATTGGTGCCGTGCCGCAGGCTCTCGACAGATTGCTGACCTCGAACGCCCAGAACGCCACCTTGAACCGGCTGGTGTCGCGCGGGCTGGTGCATGTCGCCGGCTTCACGCCGTCGGACGCCGCGCATGTGCTGGGCAGGCAGGCCAATTGGGATGCGGCCGCGGCGCGTCTGGGTGCCGAGCTGTTCGCGCGCAGGCGCGACGGCCGCGGCCAGTTCATCGCCGCCTCGCCGGAGGCGATCTCGGAACGGGTGCTGACCGCGCTGACCCGCCTGTCGGCGGAAGTCATCCTCGAGACCGCCTTTGCCGAGGACGGGCTGGATGGCGCGGCGACCGTCGCCCATGCCCTGGTCCAGCGCGCCGTCGACGCGCATCCCGGCATCGCCCGCCTCAGCGTCGCGCTCGACCGTCCGGTCATCGGCCTCGGCGCCTCGGCGCCGCTGCACTATGCCGGCCTGGCCGAGCTGGTCGGCAATGACTGCATGGTGCCTGAGGATACCGACGTCGCCAACGCGCTCGGCGCCGTCGTCGGCCAGGTCCGGGTATCGGCCGAGGCGCGGGTCAGCCAGCCCAAGGAAGGGCTGTTCCGCGTTGCCTCCGGTGAAAGCGTGCGCGATTTCAACGACGAAGCAGCGGCGATGGCCGCAGCGGAGAAAGATGTGCGGGCGATTGCCGCCGGGCGGGCTAAGGACGCCGGCACCGACAGCGCCGAGATCGAAATCGCCAGCGAGTTCCGCGTCTCCACCGTAGAGGGCCAGCGCATGTTCATCGAGGCGCATGTCGTGGCGGTGGCGTCGGGACGGCCAAGGATTGCGGTGTGAGCGCATAATCTCCCCCCCTCGAGCTAGGGCATATACACATCTCGCAGAGCCCATCCATCGGCACAGGCACGGAAGTAGGCCAGGCCGTTGTAGAAGGTGATTGGTCCCGGTGGTCTGGAGGAAGC
>NZ_JAMYOZ010000028.1:0-95109 GCF_040320095.1 Mesorhizobium sp. M0800 | reverse complement strand
CGATCGTGTTAACTTCCATTGTGGACGCTCCCTCTCTTACGGTGGCTGTCAAACACCACCATTCTGGCACATCGATGCCGTCGAGGGGGCGTCCACCCCATCACTATCCCAGCGGAAGTAACCGACTGAGCTGTCGCGCTCCTGTGAAGCGCGAGCCAATCGGCGAAGATCCGAGGCCGAATCGTCCGTCCGCAATTCAACTGCTGAGCCCATGGGCGACTCTCCTTCGCCCCAAAGGAATCGAAATTAGCCCGCGGAGGAATCTTGGCCGCGCAAGTCAGAAATCAGCTCCGCTGGTATTAACTGCCCGGGGGAAGCCGACCAGTCGCTGCCGCATCCGCTTCAGGTCCACCAGAGAACAAGATCCGGGCGAGCAAACCCGAAAAAGCTGTTCAGCACTAAGCGACGATTTCCCTTGCCTGATTGACCGGTGACCCCGTGAACGAAACCACCATCGATCAGGCCGATATCCCCCGCCCTGAGCTGGAAGTCGCGACAAGGAACGCCCTCGAGATAGGCTGCCGAATAGGGATATCCCGTAGTCTCCACACCTTGAGACTTTCGGTCGGTAACGGTCGGCTTATGGCTCCAGAGCCGCAGATTGCCACCTTCCTCGGGCATGCTGGGATAGAAGTTGAGTGCTGCGACGGTGTTGTGCGCCACCGCAGAAAGCTCGTAATCGTTCCCAGCACATAACACTTGAGCGACATCGTCGTGGGGATCCAAGGAGAATGTGCCGCTGCCAGACCAACTGAGAGCGCGACAAACATTAGCCTGACCGTGCTCCGAACGGGCCAGCCGCAATTCAATGCCCTGTTTGCGAAGCTCGCGCTTCAACGCGTCGAACAATGCTCGGACCGGATCAACCAGATTCTCAAAAAGGGCGTCGACGTACGGTCGCGCAGTTTCCGCCTCTGCGAAATAGGTGGGTGCATCCTTCCTGTAGTGGGATGCGCCGACATATTGTCCGGGGACGCCATCCTTACGCTCCTTGAGACCGGGACTGCCACTGAAGTTCGCGGTGATCTCCTCGGCTATTTCGGTGCTGAAAGCTTGCCTGATGTGCAGAGCCGTGATCTCACCTTTCAGCACTGAGATGATATCCGCAGTGCTGATCGAGCCCGTTCGTTCTCTGATCGCAACAGGCGAGGTGGCTGGGGCTTGGGATACTTGATTAGTCTCCATTGGCTTGCTCCTTTAGTGCGTGATCAAGGATGGCGATGCCATGATCGAGTTCGTCATCGGTGATGGTTATCGGTGGGAGGACTTTGATGACGTCGCGATTTGGTCCTGAAGATTCGATCAGCAGGCCATTTTCGAATGCGACATCGTGCACACGGCCGACAACGGCCTGCGAACGGCACTTGAGGCCGGCCATCAGACCGCGGCCGCGCTTTTGTTCGATGCACTTGGGAAATTTGGCAACGAGGCGATCAAGGTGTCTTTGTAGTTTGACGGCTGTCCGCTCAACGCCTGCAGTAAACTGCCTGTCGGACCACATTTTGCACATGGCCCCTGCAGTCACGAAGGCGAGATTGTTGCCTCTGAAGGTCCCGCTATGTTCTCCGGGATTCCAAATGTCCAAGTCGGGACGAATCAGAACAATGGAGAACGGACTACCTGAACCGCTTAGGGACTTCGAAAGGCATACAATGTCAGGGTCGATCTTCGCGAACTCGAATGAGAAGAAATCGCCCGTTCGTCCCGCACCTGCCTGAATGTCGTCGACGATCAAAACCACGCCGTGCGTACGGCAAATGCGCTGAATTTCTGTGAGCCATGCTGCAGATGCAGTGTTCAGGCCGCCTTCTGCCTGGATAGTCTCCAGAATGATTGCGGCTGGCTTTTCTATGCCGCTCCCTGGGTCGCCTAAAACATAGTCGATGTAGCTAGCGGAATCGAAAGCTTGCGTGGGGTAGCCGTCGTAGGGGACACGGATCACATCGTGGCGAGCAACGCCGCCCAGTTCCCTGGTTGACGCCGAACCCGACACCGCCAGGGAGCCGAGCGACATGCCGTGGAACGCATTTGTGAAGGCCATGACGCTTGAGCGGCCGGTGTATTTTCGAGCCAGGGCCAATGCTGCTTCGTTAGCGTTTGTGCCGGTCGGCCCAGGAAATTGTATTTTGTAGGAAAGGCCTCTAGGCTTCAGGATCGAATCCACAAACACTTCAATGAATTCACGCTTTGCCACAGTATACATGTCGAGCGATAGAAGAATGTTCTCGCCAACAATGTATTCGATTGCTGGTGCAATAATATTCTGGTTGTTGTGTCCGTAATTGAGGGCGCCGGACCCTACGAGGAAATCGATATATGGGTTGCCGGCCTCGTCCCAGATTGTCGCCCCAAGGGCTTTCGCAAAGACTGTGGGAAACGACCGCGCGTAGCGACGAACGTTAGACTCATAAGTCGTAAAAAGGTCGGTGTTCATTTCAGGGTCCCTCAACGAGCAAGTGATTAGATGCGTTTGGTTTGTTGCGGTTGTTTTCAGTTTCACTTGAAGATCGGAACGATCCGGGCGGAACTTTGGACGGTCGTGACTCCCAGGAATGAGTTCGTAATGCCGACACGCTCCTCAAAAAGATCCGCGACAAAAGGGAGACCGGACTCGCGCGGCAGCTTAACTGCTGCACTGACGCACTTCGGAACCTCTACCGTAGTCACGTTGCTCTGCACGGCGATATCTCTCGTCTATGCGTTGGAACGAACTCAGTTCTAGAGTTTTTCGGGAGGCATCGATACTACGGCATTTGGTAGTTGACGCACCTGCTTGTACCGGGCGAAACGCCCTGCCAATCCTATCAAGCTCAGCGCTAGCACCGGCTCATGTGTGACAGGCGCTTCTGCCATGCAGCAGCATGGTAAGGTGTGCAGGCCGCTTCGGCAGCAACACGAACCATCGCCCCGGCTGGTGGTGTAGCTCGGCGGTAGCGAAGCCGCTCGCGAGCGCGCCCTCAACAGCGCTGTAGCGAGCGAGCGGCGTAGCGGCGATGATCGGCGTTCTTCGATGTCGGGGCCGCTTTCGGACCGCTTCTGAAGCGTCTCGACCAAGTCTGCCTAAATGAGGATCAGGGTCTCGAGAAGCCGACTGCGGAGAATATTACAATCTGTATGTGGGACCAAACTAAGCCGGTTCTCCCCCTTTTAGGTCAATAAAAGTTTACCAGACAACTTTGTGCTGCGAGATGCGACCACAGGATCTGTCGAAGCCGCGTAAAAAATAGGCGACTAGATTCCATCGACCGGGTCCATGCGAGGCCCGCCTTGGGCAGTCTCAAGGGGGTCGACATTCCCTCACGCGCTTTCAGGCGGTTCGCCGACCTCCAATCAGCATGCGGACGCTTTTGGATGGGCATATTCGCACATCCTACAAAGCAGAAGCCATCCGTCCCATTCATGCGATCGACGATTTCGCTAAAAACTGGCCCTTCAAAAAGATCTTCGTATTTCGTCGCGCAGAAGATTGCCCAATACGTGGCGCCGTTCAAAATCCATGCACCAGAGCGTAACGTCGCCGCTTGGGAGAAGAACATTCCGACACTGCCGTCCGTCAACGCATGTCAGCGCTCCGACGACTGGCTGCCGTGGTTCGACGCCGGATCGACGCTTCCACACCTGCTGCTCAGAGCCGCGCGCGAACTAGCGCTTCGGCGGGGATTATCCCGGCGCTATCGGGATGGACCTCGCCCAGGACTATGAACCGAATCGAGGCAATGTCTATGTCGACCACTTGACGAATAAAAGCGAGATACTTGTCTCCGACAAGACGGCTATTCATGTATGCGCCATCATCGAGAACATGGACCACGAATACCCTTGAGCTCAGCGCTTGCAAGCGGTGTAGATCCCGCCCCTTCATTCCTATAACCTTCAAGACGAAGATGCTTCACATGAGAAACCGCTCTTTGCCGATGGGCGAACTTGTCCTGCGGACAATAAGAACATCCGATGTCGCCCGGGGTGGCAGAGCCAAGTTCCTGTAAGATCATCGGATGCCTCCACTTTTCTGGCGCTATTTGCCATTCCTGAACTTTCAAATAACAAGTTAGCTCACCTAATTCTGATCGAACGCTGTTTCGCCTGCCACAATATATTGAATTTTGTCTCTGATGATGTTGGTCTATCAAACTATAATTCTAATATTTTCCATGATAATACTTCTCAGCAAATATCCATCTATCAAAATTTTCCAAACGAACTCAGTCGCTTCGCGTTGGGCGGCAATCAACCGCCGGCTCCCTCGGTTTGCTGGGCGGCCCTCGCACCTACTTTGGGCACATCGCCGGCACGGCAGGACAGCGAAATCGCAATCTGTCGAGCGTCAGCCGTTGCCGAAGGTGTAGCTGTACCCGTTGATGGCCGGCCCCGCCGCCGAGATGCACACTCGATCCCTCTGGAAAGAAGCCTTTCTGGACGAGGTCGATCATCGCTTGCATGGATTTGCCCTCGTAGACGGGATCGGTAATCATACACTCGAGCCGCGCAGACAGGCGGATGGCCTGCTTCGTTGCCTCGGATGAAGGCCGTAACCGGGAGACGCGTACCCCTCGAACAGCACCACGTCATCCTCGACGATTTCCATGCCAAACTTGACGAGCTTCGCAGTATCCGGGCAATACTTAGCACCTGCGCCTTGGGTTGGGCGGGGGTGGCGGAGGCATCGATACCGAGCACGTTGCGCTGTCGACCGTCCCTTGGCGAATCCAACGAGCATGCCGGCATGCGTCGAGCCTGTGACCGTGCAAAGGACGATGTAGTCGAAGCCAAACCCAAGCTATTTTTCCCGGGGGGCGCGCACCTCCTCCGCGAACCCGACGTACCCAAGCCCGCCATATTTGTGAACTGAGGCTCCGGCCGGTATCGCGTAGGGCGTTCCGCCCCTTGATTTAACCACATCGAGCGCCTGTCCCCAACTGCGCCGGAAGCCGATGTCAAGGCCCTCGCCGATCAGGCGCACCTCTGCTCCCATGATCCGGCTCAAGAGAATGTTGCCGACCCGGTCGTAGACGGCATCCTCATGCGGTAGCCAGCTCTCCTGAGCCAGGAGGCTTTCATGCCGACCTTGGCGGCGACCGCGGCGACCATCCACGTCTGGTTGGACTGCACGCCGCCGATGGAAACAAGCGTATCGGCATTTGGCGCGATCGCGTCGGGGATGATGTATTCGAGCTTGCGGAGCTTGTTTCCGCCTAATGCAAGACCGGAGTTGCAGTCCTCGCGCTTGGCGTAGATTTCCACCTTCCCCCTAGATGCTTCGAGAGGCGGTCGAGCTTCTCGATGGGCGTGGGTCCAAATGTGAGCGGATAGCGTTCGAACTTTTCCAGCATCTTCTCTCCGGCAACACGCGATGGAGCTGAATTAGCCATTCACGATTCATTCTAGAGGCGTCTTTGATTTGACGTCATCTGCATTATCCGGCGCCAGAAGAGCCCCATTACTATTTCCAGCGCCTCGTTCGTCATTGAGAGTTGCAACCGCACGCCGGCGTGCGAGAGACTACCCCAATCCGTATGGCATTTCTCCTGGATTAACTAGAATGACCGGATTGCGGTCGCCATCGACTTCTCAAGCACAGTATTCCTTCTAATATCTGCTCAATGTTTATGGTTGGTCCAAAGTGGCGCCAGCTTGAGCACTGACCTTGTCATGGCGCCTCAAGGCAGCAGCAGCGATATGGCCAGCATTTGATCGCGCTGGAGCAAATCTGCGGATTCATTCGTCACCTCATCAAGGTTTGGCGGCTCGGATCCAACTTCTTTGCAACTGCCGAAATGCTCAGCCCTTTGGCCAGCTCGGCTATCGCAGCCAGACCGCCAGATCAGAAAGAGCACGCTTGCGAAATACGCGAGCTGAAGGAGCAGCGAACAAGTCAGCGTCGTGACGACTACTGTGCCGATGGAATGAGAAGCGAAGTAGACAGTCAATGCGGTGCTGCACAGCACCAGCCCCAGGACGCGACAAAAGATTCTAAAGGGCAACGCCGTTCTCCTGGTTTGTCTCCTCAGATCATGCTGCGACCTGGTCGGCCGCAACATGGGTCTGGCAGTTCTTCGGGCAGACGCGGGCGCAGGCTCCGCAGCCAATGCAGCGGCCGGCATGATCGACGACCATGATCATGCGATTGAGCTCGCCATCGAAATCGTCATCCTCGTCGTCGCAGGCGCCGAGGATTTCACCCGCGTCATCGACGCCGTAAAGATGCATGACCTCGCGCGAGCAGACTTTGAAACAGCGGCCGCAGCCGATGCAGGTCGTGCCGTCTATAGCGGTGAGATATTCCGGCATCCATCCGGAGCCGTCGCGGGTGGTGAATGTGCTCCTCATCATAACTTCTTCATTGCAGCGAGCTCTCTCTTGGCACCATCCAACTCGGCAAAAACGGCGGACGTTTCCTTGGCAACGTCCTCTATCTCCGTCCATTTTCCCGGGAGATCCTCTGCAAGGTCGCGCAATTTCATCTTGGCGACTGCTGCGCGCAGCTGAAGCTTTCGGACTTTCTTCCCCATTTCATCTAGCTTTGACATAAACCCTTCCTCGAAATCGGTTTCTTCACGCCGGCGCCACACCGGGACCGGCTTCAGTGGCTGCGGTCGCATCGTCGATCAGTTTCGCACCGGCCTCAGCCAGTTTCCGGAGCATCTCGAAGCCGAACCGATGAACGTCTTGCCAGAACGACCAACTGCCCGGCCGTGGAAAGCATGCGGCCCCAAGTCCTCGTGAATTTCATCTCCATCATTGCCGATGTCATCAGGCCGGAGCGCTCCTCGATCGCAAGCCCGACGGCGATTTAGAACATGTCGAGCCTCCACAGCACGTCAGGATCGGGATCGTCGATGACAGGCATCCCAGGGCGCTGTTTTCTGGTGACGATGAAGTCGGCCAGCAACGTGGCGTCCGATTTGCCTTCCCACGAGCCGTAGGAGACTTGAGCACGGATCAGCCGCACGAGGCATCTGACAAAAGGCGTGGCAAGCGCCGCCTCGTCCTCGGCAACTCCTTCTCCTCAATTTCAGTCCTCTTCCTCGAAGCACGCTGCCTGTTTTCGGGGACGCCTACTTCGGGCACCCTTGCGCAGCCGACGCCCGGCTCGGGGCGGCCCATTCCACGCAATTGATGTCCCCGTGACCGACCTTGAACACCTCCTCGACTGCGAGGTCTTCCACGCGAACTCGCGTCGAACATTATTTCCGCCGCAATGCGGCCACAGGTCATGAAGATTCGAGCCTCGATCCTGCTGCAAACAATCGACCAAGTGCTGCATGGACCCTCCTTTGCTGCGGCCACACCAGGGAAATGGACGAATTGGCCAGTAATCCATTTCGACCAATCAACCCTTTTTGTTTTTTCTCCTCGGCCGACCGCGCTTTGGCACCTTCGGGAAATTGTTTTGCGGAGCCGCACAGAGAGCGCCGTAACAAACCTTCACACCCCTGTAGGTGGCGAGGGCCTGCAGCAAATCCGGTAGAAGGTGCTCTTTCAATTCGTCCGGGACAGGCTCCGGACCGTCCAGCGACTGCAGTGCCAGTTCGACCAACTCGATCGCGCGATCGTTGTTGCCGTTCTCGTAATAGTACCGGGCGACCGCGGGATAAGACCGGAACTTAGGGCTGTCGCCTTGCGGGGGATTCAGTGCCAGAATGTGTTCGGACAGCTCCTTGCCCATCGCGAAGCGCTCAGCGGGGGGAAGGCGCGAATGGTCATTGGCCGGATGGAAAAGCTGGTCTAGCGCCGAAACGATCCAATCCTGGGAGTTCTTGTCGATCGCGTCGCGCACGAATTCGCGCATCACGGGCAAGCCGGTCCACATGTCTTGTATTTTGTGAAGCAACAGGTGCGCATGAGCCAGGCGGAAATTGATGTCGTCGGGCATCAAGGCGATGCCCTCTTCGATCGCCCAGAGCGCCGTCTTCCAGTCTTCTAACTTCACCGCCGCCCAGAATCTGTCATCGATCGGCTGCTTCAACGCTTGTTCGCGCGCCATGGGTTCGCTTGTGGCGATCCGCTCCGTATCGGCGGCTTTAGCTGTATCGCTGATGCGCCAGCTGCCGTTGAGCACTTTTGGCAAAACCTCATCGAGTTGGCTAGGATGACCGATAAAGGCGATGTGACCGTCTCGGTCGACCACGAACGAGGTCGGAATCCCGACGGAAAAGCTGAGTTCCCTCCAAAGCTTGTTCATTTCGCCTGTGTAGTCGAACGCGATCCGATAGTTCAGATTCGAGCACTTTTCGGTCAACCAAGCGTTTAACTTGGTGCGAGCCTCAACGGCCGTTGGAGCATCTTCATTAGCCGCGACTGCGACGACCTCAAGTCCGCTGTCCCTGTATTTCTCCTGCAGCCGCATCAAATGGAGCATCTCCGCCACACCTGGTCGGCACCAAGTTGCCCAAAATTCGACGATATAGACTTTGCCGGGCTGGAAGTTCGCAAGAGGCTCGCCACGCAGCCAGTCCTCCACTTTGATCGAAGGAGCCGGTGACCCCATCCGCAACACCATTTTGCTCTCCAAAGCTGTTTTTAAAGGTTGCATGACCTTATGCGCAGGCTTGTTCCCCCTTTGAGACGGGGCACGAGGGTTCAAGGAAGATAGAGCATCGCTCGTCTTGCGCATCTGCGTGCAGTCAGCCTTCACTCAGTGTTGCTGACTCTCAATTCGCAAAGGCCGTGCCAACGCGCTCAGCGCGCAGTAAACGCTTGATTACACCTTAAAAAACTTCCGGGGTGCCCAAGATAGCCGGTTGTGGACGCGACATGTTTTCTGCGATTGTCAGGTCTTGAACACGCATCACGCGCTTCGCGTCGCCCGAGAAGCGTGGCCACGGACGACTCGACAGGGTATTCGGCTGAGGGAGGTGATGGACATTATGACTGCGTTGGCTACCGTCAGGCTCGTGATCATCGTCCGCCTCAAGCCTTGCTTGAGCTTCTTGCCGTTTCGGTCGCTCAGCTGGTAGCGGAACGCCATTGCGATTGCAGGGGCCGCTCCACCCGAGCATCGCCTCTGCCCTACCTCTTCCGCTTTGCGATCGAATTCCTGGCTCGCGACACCGGAGTTCTTCACGACGAAGCCGGTCATGTCCGCCTGCGGGTCGCGAGTACCGTCATCACCAGATTGACGATGATGATCGTGGCGAAGAGGGCCAGGATGAGTGCCGGCATGCGCCGGCCCGGTGAACCTGCTTTTGTCGTTCTGTGTCCCTGTGCACAAGCCCTACAGTGACCTCCTGGTGTGAATGTGAGCGTTGTCGGAATTGACCGGCCAAAGACCACTCGGTCGCCACGATAGCGCGCATAGGATGCCGCTACGGGTCCGAACTCGGTCGCGCTGAACGACCCTCTTTTGACCTGACGCCGACCTGCGCCGTGATCGTGGGTGCAGTGAGGACTGCCCATACCTCTGCCCGGCCGTTGGTCTCAGCATCACGGACCGACCTCGGGCGAGCAGAACCATCCCGCGCGCGCGTTAGAGGCGCGCGCGGATGTTCTCGGGCGGCGGGTGCAGATTGGCTCCGAGAAGCTTCGCGAAGCTTGCAGGTTTGCCACGATCTTTCTCCGACTTGGCCTCAGGATAGTGACCCAGTGAGTGGAGCTTCGAACAGCGTCGGTGCTGCTTCGGAACCCGTCAGCGAGCCAAAAACAGCGGCAATGGCGGCTTCCCAACTATCCATCTCGTCACGCCACCGAAGAGCCGCTCGCGCAGTCGGCGTCTGCCGTAAGCGCCCATGACTATCATGTTGGCAGACGTGTCGATTGCGTGCTGCGCGAGCACCGCGGCCACCGGTTTGCCGGCACTCGGCAGCAGGTCAACCGACACCCGAGCACCGTGCCGAGTGAGATAGGCAGCGACGTTGGCTCCCGGCTCGGCGCCGCTTCCGGTCCAGGTCGGCACAGGATCGACGAGGGCGACACGAACTTCCTCAGCGGCGGATAGCAGATCCAGCGCTTCCCGAACCGCGCGGGACGCCTCGGCCCGCGAATCCCAGCCGACCAGCACGCGCTGTGGCGACAGAGTCGCCTCAGCGCCCTCCGGCACGACAAGCACCGGCTTCCCGGTATCGAACAGGCTGCCGTTGATAACAAGGGGTCCGAGGTTAATGTCGTTGAGAAGTGCGGGGCCGACGATTGTCAGGTCGTTGCAGAGCGCCCGCTGTTGCACCGCGTCACCGACGCTGGCCTGATCGCAGTTGGCAATATCGACATCATAGCACCGCCACATGGCTCTCAGCAGCTTGTGAATTTCCCTGGATGTTTTTTCCAGGCTGGCTATGTCGTGTGAAAATGTCTCGACTTGCCTGTACCGTTTTTCCAATCTGGCAATCGCCTTTGCGTGTTGTTCAGGCCACTCGGGGATGCCATCGCCTAGCGGCGGAGGCGACATAACGACCGGCGGAGGCGACATAATCAGGACGGACAGATATGCGCCGACCTCGGCGCACAAGCCGGCTGCTATTCTTACATCCTGATCGGAGTGGTCAGGTCCGGCTACACTGAGTAGGCTTTTGAAGGCCATCTGACTGCTTCTCCCTGAGTATGTCGCGCCCTCAGCGCGTTTCGAAGCCGCAAGACTTGCCCTCAGCACGACGAAGATGGGAAATGGCACTCCACCCGTTCGATATTTAGTCGTCCGGCTTCTCGAGCGAGTAGCCGGCCGACCTGACGGTGCGAATGACGCTGCCGGGCGAGGCCGTCTTCAGCGCCTTTCTGATCCGGCTGATATGGACGTCGACGGTGCGTGCACCGATATGGATGTTGTCCGGCCAGGCCGCGCCGATCAGCTCGTCTCGGGTGAAGACCTTGCCGGGATTCTCAAGCAAATGCCGCAGCAGGTTGAACTCGATCGGTCCGAGATGGATGTCGTGGCCATTACCGCGAACTCGGTGGGCATCGAGCTTCATCTCAAGGCTGCCGCAGCAGAGCCAGCTGCCGTTTTCGATCCCGTTTGAACCCGGCTTCGGCAGCGCCAGCTTCATCCGTAGACAGTCAAGCAGCTTGGCCGGCGCGAAGGGCCGCACAAAGCTCTCGTCAATACCAGCCTTCAAGAGATCGAGGTGCTGGTTCTCGGCGCCGGGCGCGATCAGCGCAATTACGGGCAGGCCGCCGGTCCGGGGCTCCCCCTTTAATCGGGCGCAAATTGTGGAGCCTGTCGCGCTTGTCGGCCCGCAGTCCAGCACTACCGCCCGGAGCGCCCGTTCATCGGCGAGTTCGAGAGCTTCGTCCACGCCACCCGCCGGCTCACTCGTAAAGCCGTCCACTCCCAGAATGTGGCTGAGGAACAGATACAACTCAGCATCTTGCGAACAGATCAGGACCAGTGGCTTCATCAGCGCTACCCCAAGAACCAAATCGGCCTCGACCGCCTCGGTTGAGTGGGTTGGCCATCGCATGTCCTCAAGGCCTGACATGATCCCCTTGCTTGAAAATCGGTTCCATCACGCCCGCGCCACCTCAGGATAGGCTTCAATGGCTGTGATCGCATCGCCGGCCAGTTGCGTGCCCGCCGCGGCGAGTTTCCAGAACGTCTCGAAACCGAACCGGTGGACGTCGCGCAGGGTCTTCGACACAACGACCAACCGCCCGGCCGTGAGAAGCACGCGCCCGAAGCCCTCATGGCTCATCTCCATCATCGGCGATGCCATCAGGCCGGAGCGCTCCTCGATCGCAAGCCCGACGGCGGTGTAAAACATCTCGAGTCTCCACAGCACGTCCGGATCGGGATCGCTGATGATCGGGATCGCACGGCGCTGTTCCCTGGTGATGATGAAGTCGCCCAGCAGCTCGGCGTCCGATTTGCCTTCCCAAGACCCGTGGGAATCATGAGCCCGGACCAGCCGCACGAGACATTTGACGAACGGGGTGGCAAGGGCCGCCTCGTCTTCGGCGACAGCAGGGCTAACCACGGCGTCAGACATTTCGCCCACTCCTCATTTCAGTCCTCGTCCTCGAAGGAGGGTTTCTGTTCGGCGACACCTGCCTGCGCCAGCACCTTGCGCAGCCAAGGGGGAGGACACGTCCTGAGCATTATCTGCGTGCGCAACAGCACCTCTTGGATGCTTTGGGGGTGCGGCACTTTGATCGGATGAATTTTTGCCGAAACAACCTTGGCTGCCGAAGGCCCCCCGATTGCCAGACAAAACAGGAGATGACAGCCCTTCAGCGCCTCCACCTTCGGCGTGATGCGGTCGTCGCCCTCAGTCCGATGCTTCCCGCTCTCGTCGGAAACGTCATCGAAGGCCGCGGCCTCGACGAGCTTCCACTCCTCGCGCATCACGTCGTAGACAGCAAAGCGCCTGGCCGAACCGAAATGGGCGTTGAGGTTCTTCATGTCCTGCGTGGCGATCGCCACCCGCAATGCCCCGGCTTGGCGTTCCGGCGTCGGTGCGTGAACCTCGTCAGTGACGAGCGAGAGGCGACGAACGGAGCTCATCTGGGATTTCTCGCTTACGGAGTGGATCAAGCGCCTCGGGCGTCGGCGCGTGCCGGTTGGCTTCAAAAATGTTGGCGACCTCGAAGATCAGGTCGCGGGTCCCCTGGTAGAGGATTGTGAGCTTGTGCTGGCTGCCGAGCCGGTCGAAGACAGGGAAGCCGACCCGCATGAGCGGAATGCCGAGGCGCTGCGCCGCCTGGCGGCCGTGGGAATGGGTGACGAGAAGATCAGCGCCGGGGCCAAGAGCTTCCAAATCGCCGAGATCGCCGATTTGAACCGACTGCGCCGGTACTTCCTCCAAAATTTTCGACATGTCGGTCGTGGTGACCGCCGCCGCGATTTCGGAGCCCATGCCGATGAAGAAGCTCGCGAGTTGGTAGAGTTGGTCTGGTTCAGCAGCGATCGCAATTTTCTTGCCTCCAAAGTGGAAATGTCCGTCGAGCAACGCGTCCTGCAACTGCGCCCGGCGACGGCGCACCCCAGCCGGCGCCGCCGCGCCCGAAACCGCGGACAGCAGCGAGACGAACCGGTCGGCGTCCTTCAATCCAGTCAGCGACCGGAACAGCACGTAAGGCACGCCGGTCAACCTCTGCAGCAGCTCGGCCGGGCGGCGCATATGCTCACCGATGACGATGCATTGCTCGGCCGTGCCAAGCTCACGGATATCTTCGACACTGGTGCCGCCATAGGTGGTCGTGACCCAGCGGTCGGGCACCGTACCGTCGAGCGAGCCGGAGACGTCCGGCAGAATCACCGGCTTGAGCCCAAAGCTTTCAACCATCTCACGCAGATGCTCGATATCAGCCACAGTGAGGTTCCAGCCAGGCAGGATCACGATCTTCTTCGACTGGCGCGCCTGCTCGCCGGGCCACGTAATCCTTTCGATCATCGCGGTGACCGCCTTGGCCCAGCCCTCTTCGATCGCGCCGTCGAAATCCGGTGTGTTGGCTAGCACTACCTCCGTACCTGCGAGTTCTTCCGTGCGCTTCAGCCTGATATTGGCGATATCTCCTGCGCAGTCTTCGCCCCGGGTTTCCACCAGCGCCGTGGTGCAGACCCCGATCAGCGTTGGCCTTGTGCGGGCCTTGAGGTTGAGGATCGCCTCTTCCAGATGGTCTGCCCCGCCGAGGATCGTCGCCACCTCGTCCATCGCCGTTGTCTGCAAGGGGATGGCTTCCTTGAAATGCCGCACGAAGAGCACGAGGGCGAAGCTGGTGCACCCCTGGCTGCCGTGGAACAACGGCATCGCGCCGTCGACGCCAAGAAAGGCCAAGGCGGCACCCAGCGGCTGCGATGACTTCAGCGGATTGACCGCCGCCGCTTTGGTCTGGGGAAGGATGCGGACCATCGGCTTTCCTCAACACTCGCCGAAATCGTCGGCCGTCGTGCCGGCGAATTCCTGGACAACATGCAAGGTCGGGGTCTCGCTCTTTGTGCTCGGCAGTTCGTCCCTCACCGCAGGCTGGCAATCCCATGGTGCCGGTTCCAGCACCTGGCGCCAGATCGGGTTATGAATGGCGAGGTCGATCTGGCGTACGAGTTCCACCATGCCGTCATAGCCGGCGTAAGGATGTTGGCGCTCCTGGTTGATATCGAGCCAGGGTGTCTTGGCCTTCAGCGCGATGAACTGCGTGCGCCCGCCCGACAGCATGATATCGGCCTTGTGTTCTGACAGCATCGCGTAAAGCTCGCGCGGCGCCATCTGCTCGAACATGTGGTTGTCGTCCTTGAGGATCTGCTTGATGCGCTCCTTGTCTTCGACGGTCGACTTCTTGACAGAGGTGCCGACGATCTCGATGCCGATCTCCATCAGCGCATGGACGACCGACCAGGACTTCACACCGCCGGTGTTGAGCAGCACGCGCTTGCCTTCGAGCCCCGGCCAGTAGGCCGCGAGCTTCTTCCAAGCGATCGCCTCCTCCTCTGCAATCAATGCCTCGGTGCGGCCGAGGATCTCCGGATCGGCACCCTTCTTCACGAGCAACTGAGAGATCTGTCGGAGCGCTTCCGAGGTGTCGGTGATGCCGTAGAAGGAGCCCTCGAAAAACGGGATGTCCCAGCGCTGCTCCATCTTGCGGGCGAGATTGATGAGCGCGGTCGAGCACACCATCATAGCCGCCCGGGCGCGGTGCGCGCAGGCAATGTCGAAGTAACGCGCGTCACCCGGAATGCAGGCGCGCACCCGGATCCCGAGCCGATCGAGGAGCGGTTTTACCAACCAGAATTCGCCCGAGAGGTTGAATTCGCCAAGGATATTGATGTCGTAAGGGGCGGCATCGTCGGGCTCCACCGTGCCGATGACATGCTCGAGCAACGCCTCGCCGGCAAGCTTGTTGCCGAGATTCTTGGAGCCGACGAAGCCCGGCGCGTTGACCGGCACCACCGGTAGGCCGAACTTTTCCGCCGCGCGCTTGCAGACGGCCTCGATATCGTCGCCGATCAGCGCCGTCACACAGGTCGCATAGACGAAGATAGCCGGCGGCCCATACGCTTCCTGGATCTCGCGGATCGCTTTGAAGAGCTTCCGCTCGCCCCGCCCCATCACCACGTCGAGTTCGGTGAGGTCGGTCGTGAAGCTCGTGCGCCACAGCGTTGGCCCGGACGAAGCCGCACCGCGGTTGTCCCAGGAATTGCCCTCGCAGGCGAGCGGCGCATGGATCAAATGCGCAACGTCGGTGATCGGCTGCAGCACGATCTTGGCGCCATCGAAGGCACAGCCCCCGGCCGCGGCCCCGGGGGTCAGTGGCTTCGAACAGCCCTTTTTGCGCGCCTTGGCATCCTTGCCGCGGTTCGACTCGCAGGCGGGCTCGTTGAAGACATCCTGGATTTTGGCTCTGAGCGAGGACATTGCGTCGGTCTCCAAACTCCCTTGGGAAGACGACCGGCCTCACCGAAGAGCCGGCCGCCACGCTTAGCGGGTGAGGTCATACGAATAATCCGTCAAGCCCGTCTCGCTTGTCTCACGATCGAGCTTGTCGAAGATCTTGTCGAGGATCGTCGTCAGGACGCGCAACCCGCCTTGGTAGCCCATAAGCGCAAACCGATGGTGATGGTGGCGGTCGAAGATCGGAAACGTCAGCCGGATCAGCGGCGTGCCGGTGTCGCGCTCCAGATACTTGCCATAGGAGTTGCCGATCAGCAGGTCCACCGGCTCGGTGAAGAGCAGCGAGCGCATCGCCCAGAGGTCCTTGCCCGCCCAGACTTGAGCATCCTTGCCGAAGGGCGATGATGCAAGCAGTTCCTTCAACTCCGCTTCCCATGCCGAGGTGCCGTTGGTGGCAAGGCAATGGGTCGGCTCGCCGCCCGTCTCCATGATGAAGCGGGCCATGGCGTAGACAAAGTCCGGATCACCGTAGATGGCGTATTTCTTACCGTGCAGCCAGGATTGGCTGTCCGCCATGGCGTCAACAAGTCGGCCGCGCTCCAGGCGGATTGTCTCAGGGATTTGCTTGCCGGAAATCGCGGAGACCTCCATCAGGAAGTCGTCGGTCGCCTGGACGCCGAGCGGGTAATGGAACGAGGCCGTCGCCTGCCCGACCTGTTCGCAATACTCCAGTGTTTTTCGGGTATTGTAATGCTGCAGCGAAAGTGTCGCCTCGGCGTTGAGTGCCTTCCTCACGTCTTCGATCTTCGTGCCGCCGTCGTACATGCGGTATTCGCCGTCCGACGGCGTGTCGAACTGGTCAGAGGCGTCTTGGATGAAGGTATAGGACACGCCTATCAGATCGAGCAGGCGCTTGAGTTCCCGGTTGTTGCCAACGCAAAAACCGTCGAAGCCCGGAATGATATTAATGGTCCCCTCGGCTTTTGTGCGCTCCTCGCGTTTCCAGAAATGCTCCAAAATGCCCTTGACCGTAACGTCATAGCCGTCGACATGGCTACCGACGAAAGCCGGCGTGTGGGCGAAGGGCACGTCGAAGTCGCGCGGAACCGAGCCTTGGTCCTTGGCGTTCTCGATGAAGCTGTGCAGGTCGTCGCCAATGACCTCGGCCATACAAGTGGTCGAGACGGCGATCATCTTCGGGTCGTAAAGTTGGTATGTGTTGGCGAGCCCGTCGACCATGTTCTTCAGGCCACCGAACACTGCCGCGTCCTCGGTCATCGAGGAGGAAACTGCCGAAGCAGGCTCCTTGAAATGGCGCGACAGGTGCGAGCGGTAATAGGCCACGCAGCCCTGGCTGCCGTGGACGAAGGACATGGTTCGCTCGAAGCCCGCGGCCGCGAACACCGCGCCAAGCGGCTGGCAGGCCTTGGCGGGGTTCACGACAAGCGCTTCGCGAGCAAGGTTCTTTTCGCGGTATTCCCACGTCTTGGTGAATTCGCGTTGGTCGGTAACGACCTGGTCCGGGTGCGGACATTCGAAATTCAGCCTCTTCTCGGCGAGCATCTGCCTGTATTCCGGCTCGCGGAACAGGGGCGCGTGGTCGAGAACTTTTTCAGCCGACTGCGGCATGGATGGTTACCTCTTCTCCATCTGGCCCGCCATACGGCGGCACAGGGACGTCGAAACGTTTCAGGTCTCCCGCGGACAAAGCCACAGGCGTTCAACGGCCTCCCGGCTTCCGGGAGGCCAGGTTTCATTCGGCTGCGATCGCCGCCGACGGCTCGGCTTTTTCCTTCCAGGGGGCGTCGTAGAGGTTCCAGACCGGGTTGTTGATGGCCAGATCCATGTCGCGGGCGAAGATGGCGAAGCCGTCGTAGCCGTGATACGGGCCGGAATAATCCCAGGAATGCATTTGACGGAACGGTATGCCCATCTTCTGGACCGGGTACTTTTCTTTGATGCCGGAGCCAACGAGATCAGGACGGATCCCCTCAATGAACTTCTCCAGCTCGTAACCGCTCACGTCGTCATAGATCAGCGTGCCCTTCTTCACGTAATGCCCGGTACGCTGATAGTCGTCGTTATGGCCAAATTCATAGCCAGTGCCGACGATCACCATGCCCAGATCCTCATATGCCGTGACGACGTGACGGGGACGCAGCCCGCCGACATAGAGCATCACCGTCCTGCCTTCGAGGCGCGGCCGATATTTGGCGATGACGGCATCGACCAGCGGCCGGTATTTGGCGATGACCGCCTCGGCCTGGGCCTCGATTTCCGGCCCGAAATGCTTGGCTATCTTGCGCAGAGAGGCTTCGGTCTGAGAGGGGCCGAAAAAATTATACTCCATCCAGTCGATGCCATACTTTTCCTCCATGTGCCGGCAGATGTAGTTCATCGACCTGTAGCAATGGATGAGATTGAGCTTGGCCTTCGGCGCGCGCTCTATTTCGGCCAGCGTAGCGTCGCCCGACCAGTTGCCGACCACGCGCAGGCCCATCTCCTCGAGCAGGATGCGCGAAGCCCAGGCGTCGCCGCCGATATTATAGTCGCCGATCACATTGACATCGTACGGGCCGGCCTCGAACTTGACGTCCTTCTTCTCGAAGACCCAGTCGCGGATCGCATCGTTGGCGATGTGGTGGCCGAGGGATTGCGAGACGCCGCGGAAGCCCTCGCAGCGCACCGGCACGATCGTCTTTTCGTGCTCCTTGGCCTTGTTGCGGGACACAGCTTCGGTGTCGTCGCCAATCAGGCCGATCGGGCATTCGGATTGCACAGTCATGCCCTTGTTCAGCGGAAACAGTTCCTCGATCTCGTCGATGATCCGTTCCAGCTTCTTGTCGCCGCCGAAAACAATGTCCTTCTCCTGGAAATCGGAGGTGAACTGCATCGTGACGAACGTGTCGATGCCCGTCGTGCCGACGTAGTAGTTGCGACGTTGCGACCAGGAGTATTGCCCGCAGCCGACCGGGCCGTGCGAGATATGGACCATATCCTTGACTGGACCCCACACCACGCCTTTCGAGCCGGCATATGCGCAGCCGCGGATCGTCATCACCCCGGGTATGGACTTGATGTTCGATTTGACCTCGCATTCGGAAAGGACCTCGTTTTCCTCGCCAGCGTCGTCGCCGCTCTTTGCGACGCTGAGGTGCTTTTTGCGGCGCTTCGCCGCCTTGTCAGGGTATTGCGACAGCACCTGCTCGATAAGCTTCGCATGGAGGGCGCCGTCATTCTCGTATTCCAGGCTCATGGGACCCCTTTCAAGGTTCAGGGTGACGCCTCACCAACGAGGCGCCGTTCTTTGAAAGGCGCGCCAGGTCAAGGCCGCGCCTCGTTCGGCAGCGGTCGTTACTGTGCGGCCGCCTTGGCCGCTTCCTTGACCTGAAGCTCGGCAAGCATCTGCTCGTCAGTCTTCATGATGCCGAAGTCGAGCAGCATTTCCTCGAGCTCCTCCATGGTGATCGGGGTCGGGATGGTGCCCTGGCCCGAATTGGCATGGATCTTCTCGGCCAGCGCCCGGTATTCCCCGGCCTGCTTGGAGTCCGGCGCATATTGAATGACAGACATCTTCCTGAGTTCGGCGTGCTGGACGATGTTATCGCGCGGCACGAAGTGGATGAGCTTGGAATTGAGCCTGGAAGCCAGCGCTTCGGCGAGGTCGAGCTCGCGGTCGGTTTGGCGCTCGTTGCAGATCAGGCCGCCGAGCCGCACGCCGCCCGAATGGGCGTATTTCAGGATGCCCTTGGCGATGTTGTTAGCGGCATAGAGCGCCATCATCTCGCCGGACATGACGATATAGATTTCCTGGGCCTTGTTCTCGCGGATCGGCATCGCGAAACCGCCGCACACCACATCCCCGAGCACGTCGTAGGAGACATAGTCGACATCGTCGTAGGCACCGTTCTCCTCGAGGAAGTTGATCGAGGTGATCACGCCGCGGCCGGCGCAGCCGACACCCGGCTCAGGGCCGCCCGACTCCACGCATTTGATGCCTTTGTAGCCGACCTTGAGCACGTCCGCGAGTTCCAGGTCTTCCACCGAACCTTCCTCTGCCGCGAGGTGCAGGACCGTATCCTGCGCTTTCGCGTTCAGGATCAGGCGGGTGGAGTCGGCTTTGGGGTCGCAGCCGACGATGAGGATTCTCTGCCCGAGGTCGACAAGGGCGGCGAGCGTATTTTGGGAGGTGGTGGACTTGCCGATGCCGCCCTTGCCGTAAAAGGCGATCTGACGCAAACCTGACATGTAGCTTTCCTTCCTTCGTTCCATTCATCGCGGCTGCCGCGACATGAATGCCGGTCGGGCAGCTGTCGCCGCCTCGCACCCAAGGATCTCAAGACTCGTGCCAATTTGGCTGATCGAACCGAAGAATAATTTCATGGTTGCTTTTCAGGGATTTAGCTTGAGGCCAAAGAAAGGATCGTCGGAACAACCCGTGTAGCGGACCCGACAATGGCGACACAAAGCGTCGGATCGCGATCCTCAGTCACCGCATTCGTTCGAACCGCATCGTTGTGTTGAGGTGGGCGAACAGCATCTCGACCCTCTAGCGTTAATTGCGGGATGCTGCGAACTCTTCTGTTCCGGCGAGCTGACGTGCCTGGTTCTCGCGTGTCCTCATCGACACTGCGCGGAATCTTGCGCGCCACGCTGGCATACCATCGATCCCCGGCCATCCGGGGCCACGGGCGGATAATTCCGCCATATCACTAAACCAAGGGGACTCGGCTCACTTATCGGCGCAGGAGTTCAGTATCGGCGTCATCGCCTTCACATGTTCGTCGATCCGCTCGAGCACTTTCGCTGCGACAACGTCGCGCTCGGGTAGATGCCACCAGTGCTCGTTGACGAGTTCGACGGTCTCGACCACTGCCTTCAGGACTGCCGGCTCCGGAAGCCTTGCACGGTTCGCAAATGCTTTCCATCGCGGTGCTGCTAGCGCCTTGAACGAGCGCTCCCCTCCAAGCGAAAGCGCCATGGCGTCGGCGGGAATATATGGCACGGTCGACAGAACGTCGTAGATTGGTGCAAGCGCCGGCTTGTCGCCGTTTCCGGGATAGATCAACGACCAGTTCTTCAGGTGCATGTCGCCATTGCCGGTGATGACGGTCAGTGCCAGGCGGCGGACGAATTCGAGAGCCGCCGTAGGCGAGACGGCCGCGCCAAGGGCCGAGGCTATGTCGTGATAAGCGGCGCCCTCATATTTGCGCGAGGGATAGACGCCGAAGACCTGAGCGAAATCCTCAATGTGAATCCTCTTGCCCTCAGCGCCGCGATCGAAGCGTTTGACGAGAAGGACCTTGCCCTCCGACAGCGTGTTGAATTCTTCGGGAATATCCTCGAAATCGGACTTCTCGACAAGTTCGCGTTCAGGCACCTCCATGCCGATCGCTGCAGCCAACGCCAGATTAGCGAATTCGTTCTCGGAAACGCCCGGAAACGCCGTCGAAGGAAACTTGGCGATGTACCGGCCCCGCTCGTCGTCCATCGGCAAGGTAAGGCCGCCGCCTTTTCCAGTGTTCTTCATGACCGACAGCTTCATCTGCACGCCGGCAAGTGAGAACCGAGCCTTGGGCTTATCCTTTGAAGCATCCTGCGAAACCGCCATCGCGCCGTCACTGGGCAACGCCCGTACGGCTCCCGGCAGATCGGCGCCCAGCGCCGCTAAAAGATCGAAATCATTGCCTGGCCGCACATTGCCTTCGTGGTGCTTTTCCATCGCCTCGCGCAATTTCTCCTCCGGCAGGAGGTTCGAGAAGAAAGCGGGCAAGGCGCCCGCCAGAGGCTTCGGATCTTTCCGCAATCCTCCCGTCGCTGCCCGGAACGACAGGCTGAAAACCGGAAAGCCGCCCGTCGCGCGGTAGGCCTCATCGAAATTGAATGCATTGAAATCGCCCGGCGTCCTAACGATTGTGCCGATCTTCAGTGCGTTCAAGAGCACGTCCAGCGACGGGATCGTCTTAGCTGCGCGAAAGACTGGAGCCATGATCGTCATCGTCAGGTTGAGAAACAAAGGCGGGTCGATCGTCGTCATCATGCGGACGCAATAGAGCCTGGACAGCCGGCACCATGACTTGCGGAACCAGCATCATTTCCAGACCGAGCGCGCGAGCGATATTCATGAGCGTCGTCGCACGCGCCGCTGCGGCTCCCTTTTCGATGTCGCGATAGCGGGGACGGGATATACCCGCCAAGTCAGCGACCTGCTCCTGCGTCATGGCAGCGGCCAGCCTCGCCTGCCTGAAAAGCCCACCGATTTCGCGCAGAATTTCCGATTCAGAGTCCATCATGAGACCTGTACGATCTATTCCAATGCGCGGTGATACGCAAAGGTACCTCATCCAGCGAGCAAGTCAAAACTTTTATGATCTGTTCGCGTATCATATATGAAGATAATGATATGGAAAGAGATCAATCTTTCTTCGAGGGGCCTTTGCCCGGCCAGCGAACGGCGTTCCTCCGAGAACAGCTGCTATGGCCACCGGGCTCCTCTGATGGGGCCGCCGCCGGTTGGCCAGGATTCTTGCGGCCTGCGGCCTGGCGCTGCTCTTCTTTTTCGGCCTCGATCCGGCGCTCTTCTTGCGCCGCCAGCTTGGCCTCGGCTTCCAGCGACGCCATCGCCTGCTGGATCTTGGCCAACCGGTTCTGCTTGTCGCCGGCCCAATCCGGCATCTCGTCGCCGCGCTTGTCCTTGCCGAAAGTCACGTCCTCTTCGGCATCCGCGGCCTCGGCCGCCGTCAGCATGCGAGCGACCTCGGCTTTCAATTCCAGCTCGCGCTTCTTCATGCGCTTATAACTCATCGCCTTGTGTTTCGACGCGTTCGCCTTGATCTTCGTGCCATCCAGCGCGACATGGCCGAGTTTGACCAATCCTGCCGTGTCACACAGCTTCAGAACCTGCACGAACAGCGCCAAGAGCGCCTTCAAATGCCGCTTGCGGAAGTCGCTGATCGTCCGGAAATGCGGCGGATCGAGCGCCACGATCATCACAAAATCATTCCGTTCGCGGCAGGCCCTGGCCGGCTGTTTTCGCCAGCTTTGGGCCATCGACCGCCTGTCGCGTTCCTTCGCGCCCCTCTGTCCCCTCCAGCATCAAAAAGGGCCGTCGCGGCGCACCGGCCCTTCCTGCTCAAATCACATTCAATTCCCTGAAAGCCCGTCCGTCGGCGATCCGGCTATACCCGAACGCCGAGCAATCCACCGTGCGATAGCCGCCATGCACGATCAGTTCGGCCAGCGCCTTGCCGACCGCTGGAGCCTGCTGCAACGTGACCGGAAAACCCGTTGGCGAAGAGGAAATTGCCGACCTCGGGATGCGGGCCGATCACCGCATTCTGGTCGAGCGTGTTGTAGTCGTAATGGCCGACCCAGGCGCGCGTCGGCTTGATCGCCTCGAAGGCTGGAATGCGGGTCGCCAGCACCGGCCAGATCACCTCTTCGAACAGCGGCCAGTCGGGGTCGAAGTCGGCGGGATCGGCTGGTCCTTCGCCCTCTTCCGGCTCGGCGCCGCCGGTGATGTAGACCGAGCCCTCCGGCCGGACATAGATGCCGCTCGGGTCGACCAGCAGCGGCATGTCCTCATATTTCTCGCGCGCCTCGAAGACGAAGACATTGCGCTTGCGCGGCTCCACCGGCAGCGCCAGCCCGGCCATTGCCGCCACCTGCCGGCATTCGGCCCGGCGGCGTTAACGACGGTGCCGGCCTCGAGCCGCTCGCCATAGTCCAGAAATACACCAGTGACGCGGCCGCCTAGCCGCTCGATACCGGTCACCGACGCCGTGATAAAGTCAATGTTCTTCGTCCGCAGCGCCTTGCGGAACAGCATCAGCATCGCATGCGCGTCGAACCAGCCCTCGCCGCTGCGGCCGTAGGCCCCGGCAGTGATACCCTCGGCCGATAGCCACGGAAACCGACGAACAAGCGCCTCCGCATCTTCGAGCAGGATGTCGGCGCCCTCGGCCATCTGCGCTTCGTGGTTGGCCCGTAGGATAGGCAGCCTGTTTTCGCCGGCAAGGATGAGATAACCGCCTTCGCGAAAGCCGATATCGGCATCCGCGCCAAACTCTTCCCTGAGCCGCCGGAACAGTTTCAGCGTGAACTGCGACAGACGGATGTTTTCCGGGATCGAAAACTGCTGGCGGATGGAGGCGCAGGACAGCGTTGTCGCTGCATGAGAAAATTGCGGGTCGCGCTCGACAAGTGCAATCGAGCCCGAAAACCCTTCCTCGCGCAGATAATAGGCAACCGACGAGCCGACGATGGCTCCGCCGATGATCACGATGTCGTAGTGCACTTTTTCGCTTCTCCAGTTCTAGGGCCCGCCGCCACGTGCGGGCGATGCCGGCATCAACCGGCGGGCAGATGTGCCGAGGGCAACAAGCGCGCCTGACGCAACGCCGCCAGATCAGCCGAGCCGGTGCAGAAGCAGGCAACGGCCAACTGGCGGATGACGATCTCGAAATGCGCGACAACCGCCTCGGTGGATACCCTAGCCGCGCGCAGCACGCCGGCCGCCTGCCCGGCGATGTCGGCGCCAAGGCGGATGGCCTTGGCCACGTCGAGGCCGTCGCGGATCCCGCCCGACGCGATCAGCTTCACCGTTGGCAGCGCCCGACGTACCGCCTGCACGCTGGTCGGGGTCGGAATCCCCCAATCGGCGAACGCCATCGCCACTGCACGGTCGGCGGCATCGCGGGCGCGCTCGCCCTCCACCGCGGCCCAACTGGTGCCGCCGGCGCCGGCGACATCGATCACCGCCACGCCCGCGTCGACGAGCGCACAGGCCACCGAAGCGGACAGCCCCGAGCCCACTTCCTTGGCCACGATCGGCACGCCAACGCTGCGCGCGGCGCGAGCGATCTGCGCCAGGACGCCGCGCCAGTCGCGGTCGCCCTCCGGCTGTACCGCTTCCTGCAGCGGATTGAGATGAACGATGAGTCCATCGGCCTCCAGCGCATCCACCGCCCGGCGCGCCAGGTCCAGGCCGTCGGCTTCGCGCAGTTGCGCGGCGCCGATATTGGCCAGCAAGGGAATGTCTGGGGCCAGGCGGCGCAGCGCGCGCGTCAGTCCCTGGGAGTTGCGGGATTGCAGGCTCACGCGCTGCGAACCGACGCACATGGCGATCCCCAAGGCTTGCGCTGCCTCGCTCAGATGCCGGTTGATGGGCTCGGCGCGTGGCATGCCGCCGGTCATGGAGCTGATCAGCAGCGGCGCGCGCATGGTCTTGCCCAGCAGCGAGGCGCGCAGGTCGATCTCCGTCAGGTCCAACTCGGGCAATGCGCAGTGTTCGAAACGGATGTACTCCCAGCCGGCGGCGACCGTGGCCGGCGCCGTTCGCTGATCCAACACGATGTCCAGATGGTCGTCCTTGCGCCGGCTCAGGGCGGTGTCGCTCATGCTCGCTCCATCCGTCGCATCGGGCGGCGGCGTTGCGTCGGATCGGACCGACGGCAGCGCGCGCACGCCGCCGTTTCCCGCGCGTTCAGGCCGGCGCACGTTGGCCTCCGCCCGCAGCGTCGCTGCGGTAGCGGCTGGTTGAGGTCTTGTAGTACTGCGCGCGGATGGCCGCCATGGCCTCGATCAACGGTGCCCACGGCGCGGGAAAGCGTTCTTCCGCCATCATCCGGTGCAGCATGCGCGTATGGCCGGCCAGCTCGTCGTTGAGGAACTCCACCACAGGCATAGCCGGATAGCGCTGCAGCAGCAGGATCGCCGCGTTATCTCCCTCGCCGGCCGACCTGTCCTTTTCGCGTCCATGCAGATCGTTCTGCAAGCGCCCTATCGCGGAGATGAGCCGCAGGACCTGGCGAAACGCCGGACGCGCGCGCAGGGTCGCCATGTCCAGCCCCCACAGCAAGGACAGGCAACAGAACACGTTCGTGTAGGCGATCGAATCGATGCCGTTGTGCAGGTACTCGGCGTAGGACCAGCGTTCCGCCCGCGCCTGCGCGTGTCCGGCGCGCAGCGCCGCGCAGTAGCACCGGGTATCGTCGAGAAGCTGAGCATAGTCGCGACGATCGTAGGCGAGCGCGGCCAGCGAAGCGCGCAGCACAGCGCAGCCCTCGAATCCGGGGAGCGCGCACGGCACGCCCTGCCCCAGCGCCTGCTCCACCGCGGCGAGCTGCTCCGGCGCGATCAGGCCAAGGTCGTTGCAATCGTCGAGCCAGAACAGCAGCGCCAGTTCGCGATAGAACGCCACGATCAGCGTTTCATCCTGCGGATCGCGGCCGGTGCGGGCGCTGGTGTCGCGCAGGCTCGGGTGGATGCGCTGCAGGATGTACTGGCCGCCCCTGACCGCTTCGACGGCATGCTCGTCGGCGAACCCGTTCAGGGAACGCCCCCACTCCAGCACCTGCTGCAGCGCGCGTTCGGTTTGGATCATGGCGCCGCTCCTGCTCCCTCGGCCAGGACGCGCCGCCCCCAACGAAGCGCCAGCCACAACCCGCCGAGTTCGGCCACGCGCACCACCCGGGTGGGGCAATACAGTTCCTTGCCGATCCACAGCGGCGTCTGCGGCAATGCACGCGCCGCATGGCGGGCGAGCATCCACTCCAGCGCACGCGCCACCGCCTGCGCGATGCGCCGGCGCCCTGTCGGCTCTTCGCTCCCGTCCATCACGTGCAACGCGAACAGCGCATAGGCGGTTTCCTCGAATGTGGACGCGCGACCGGCGCCCCAGCCCCCGTCGTCGCGCTGCGCCTGCAGCAGCGCCGCCAGCGCGCGCTCGTCGCGCCACTGGGGCTTGCCTTGCGCCAGCGCAGCGACCGCATGCGCGGTGGGATACAGCCACGAAACGTGCCATTTTTCGTTGTCCCATAGACCGTGCGGGTTGCGATTGGCCTCGACGTAGGCGCTGGTGCCGGCGGCGGGCTTTCCCAACATTCGCAACGCATGCAGGGCGTGGATGTTGGTCGACACCGAGGCATTGCGCTCGCCGGGGAAGGTGACGAACAGCTCGCCGATTTCGAAATGGCGCAACGCATCGACCGCCGGGTCGCGGCCTGCAAGGCGCAGGACGCACATCGCAACGGCGGTGTCGTCCGCATCGGCCGCGAAGTGCAAGGCCGGGCCCAGACCGCGCACGCCCAGGCGGGCGTCGAGCTGCGCGACGATCACTTGCACCGCCTCGGCGAGCGCGGGATGCGCGAACAGACCGGCCAGATGCAGGGTGTACAGCGACCAGCATGGCTCGAATACATTGATCGGCCAGACGTTGGGAAAGACACCTTCGATGCCGCTGCGCGTCGCCCGCGATGCCGCCTGCAGATACGCGTCGGCGCGCCCGACCTGCGGCGTGCTCCCCTGTGTCACGGCGTGCGCACGCCACGCGGCGGTGGCCGCCGGACTGATGCCGACGCTGCCGTCGTCATCCGGGCATGCGGTGGTCGGCGACGTTCCCCAGGCTTCCCAGGAGTGCAGCAACGGATGGCCGCTCGGCAACGTCGCCACCGCCCCCAGCTTGACCAGGCACGCTTGCCGCAACGGCAACAGCGCCGGGTGGCGCGGAAACGCCACGTCGCCCAGCAAGGATGCGGCCTCGCCGCACAACTGCGGCAGGATCAGCTCCGCGCCGATCGGCGCGTCTTCCGGCACCGCATGCGCGTAGGGATCGGGCTGGCGCTCGAGGAACCGGGTTGCAGCCTGGACTGCGTGGGCGGTGCCGGGAAGAAGATCGGCACGCCGCAATGCCAGCAACGCCGCCCACGTGGACGCATGGCGGAACAGCGGGAAGTCCGCGCTTCCCCACCCGCCATCGGCCTGTTGCTGCGCGATGAGCCACTCGTATGCGTCCTGCCGACCGGTGACGTTGCCGTGGAACTGCAGAGCTCGCGCCGTGTCGTAGACGGACGGACCGACGCTGCCGCCGTCGCTCATCTCGCTCAGCAGGTGGCGCAATTCGGAAAGGATCTGTTCGGACAGCGCGTTCACGCGGGATGTTCCTTCTGCAGACGGTTGACGAGAACCAGGATCGGCAGACGCCGCGCACATCGCCGCGGACTTGGGCACAGTGCAGCATGCACCGCTGGCGCCGGCCGATCGCACCGGCACAGGGGCGAGTCCATGCGGACGGGCGCTCATGCGTATGGCGCGGACAGATACACGTTGGCCCGCTGCAGCATCTGCGCCAACCGTTCCGCACGCGGCCCCAGGGGGGCGATGGCCTCCCCGGCGTCGCGCAACAAATCCAGCGCGAACTGGCGCGCTGCCTGCAGCCCCATGATCGACGCGCAGGTCGGCTTCTGCGCCGCCGCGTCCTTGCCGGGGGTCTTGCCCAGCGTCGCGGTATCCGCTGTCGCGTCGAGAATGTCGTCGATCACCTGCAACGCCAGGCCGAAACAGGCGGTGTAGCGATCGAGCGCACAGTACAGCGCAGCGTGCGCGGCATCGTCCGCGATGGAGTATAGCGCGCCCATGCGAACGGACGCGCGCACTAGCGCTCCGCTCTTCTTCCGGTGCATCGCCACGATCCTGTCCAGCTCGGCGTGCTTTCCGACCAGCGACAGATCCATGGCCTGCCCGCCTGCGGCACCCTCGGCGGACACCGCCTGCGCCAGTTCGCGCACGAGCGCGATTCGGTTGTCGCCCGGCGCATCTAGGCTCGCCAGGGTCAGGAAGGCGTGCGCCTGCAGCGCATCGCCGACCAGGATCGCAGTGGCTTCGCCAAACTTGACGTGCACGGTCGGAAGGCCGCGGCGAAGCACGTCGTCGTCCATCGCGGGCAGGTCGTCGTGAACCAGGGTACAGGCGTGCATCATCTCGATGGCGGCGCCGACGTCGTCGAGCATGTGCGCTGGCGTGTCGGCCAGTGCGCCGGCCGCCAGACAGAGCAAGGCGCGGGTGCGCTTCCCGCCATGCAAGGTGGCGTAGCGCATCGCCGCCATCAGCTCGGTCTCACCGTCGTCTTCGGCGCAGAGAAGACGCGCCAGCGCCTGTTCGACCCGCTTTGCGCCGTCCTGCATCCAGATCTCCGGCACCAGCCTGCCGGATGCGCCGCGCGCCTGCGCACCCAATCCGCCGAGCGCGGAAACGCCAGTTCGGTCGTCGTGTAGCGTGGAACCCGTCTGCAAGTTTTTCATGTCCTTGTACCTGACACGAGATGGCCACGGCGAGCGCCAAGCCGCCGCGGTGTTGCCGGCGTCGCACCGAGCGCGTGCGCTGAGTGCAGCAATGCCGCGCCTCGCCGGCGCCGCTGCCTCGCCACACGGGGCATGCGATGCCAGCTCATGAGAAGCCTATGCGGATTGTCATGGACGGATGTGCGGTCGGGTAATAGCGCCGGCCTTTTTCGACGCCGCTCAGCAACCGCGGCCGCACCCCGGCCTTGTGCATGGTCAGCGCCAAGGCGATGCAGAACTGCACCATTTCCAGCCATACCAGGTGGTAGCCGATGCAGACGTGTGGGCCGGTACCGAACTGCAGCATGTCCACCGGCCGGATCGGCTCCGTGCGTTGCAGCCACCGCGCCAGGCGGAACTGATCAGGCGCCTCGTGCAGCAGCGCCGAGGTCGAGAAATGCAGCAGCGGGATGCACAGATGGGTGCCCGCGGGAATGCGCCGTTGGCCGAGTTGCAATTCCTGCAGCGCGCGACGCGGTAGGAGCGTGGTCGCTGGATGCAGACGCAGTGTCTCGCGGAACAGCGCCTCGGCGACCGGACACTGCGCCAGGTCCGCGTGCCGGGTCGGCACCGCGCCCACGCGTTGAGCCTCCTCGACGAGGGCGTCCCACAGCACAGGCTGCCGCGCCAGCTCGATCACCATCCAGGCCATCGTCGAAGCAGTGGTGTCGTGACCGGCAAGCAGCAGCAAGCGGATATTGGCGACCAGGACGTCATCGGAAAGCGCATCGTCGCTGCGGTCGAAGGCGCTCACCATGTCGTTGATCAACCCGGTGCGCGCGGCATGCGCGCGCGCGTCGCGGACGAACTGGCGCAACTGCGCGTCGATCCAGTCGCGGGCGGCGCGGCCTCGCCGCAAGGGCAGTCCGGGCAGGTCGACCGGGGGCGCGACGATCAACTGCAGCAGTTGCCGGTATTTGCGATGCCATCCCGGCAGGTCCTGCGCGGGGATTCCCATGAGGCTGAAGATGAGCTTAAGCATCAGGTCGCCGGTTTCGCGCAGGATGGTTACCTCGCCGCGCTCGCGCCACGCCTGCACCCGCGCCCAGATGACGGGCGCGAACAGGTCGCCGATGCCGGCCTGGGTCAGCCCCTTGGGCAGGAACGCCGCCTTGATCGCATCGCGCGCCTGCCGGTGCGCGCCGCCGTCCTGGGCAACCAACGTTCCGCCAAGCAATTCGGGCGCGATCTCTTCGATCAGCGCCGAGGACACGTCCTTGTGCCGGAGCAGTGCGAACGCATCCGGATGCACGCAGGTCATCAGGTGTCCGGCAGGGCCGAAATCCAGCCAGAAGTGGCTGCCCAGCGTCCGTTCCGCGCGCCGCAGCAGGCGCGGCAGGTCGCAGACGATGGCGGGAAGATGCCCGACCAGGGGGAAAGCGCCGGGCATGACCGGGAGGTCGTATCGCAGCCGGTGCCGACGGTTGAGCGGGTTGAGCAGCATGTCCATCAGCAGCGCGCCGCCGCGGCCGCTTCGGCGGTGTCGCCGGCAGGCCGCGCGGCGCAGCTGTTGCCACCGTCGGCGTACGTCGGCACATGCGCCAGCATGCCGCCGTCGATGCACACGACCTGGCCAGTGATGAACGCAGCATCGTCGGAGAGCAGGAACGCCACGAGCGCGGCCACGTCCTCGGGGCGGCCGACGCGCGGCAGGAGCTGGTGCCGGCGCAGATGCCGTTGCGAGCACTCGTCCAGCTTGGCGAGGAGACGCTCGGTCATGATAAGACCCGGCGCAACCGCGTTGCAGCGGATCTGCGCGTGACCGTACTGGGTGGCGAGCGAGGCCGACAGCATGTTCATCGCCGCCTTCGACGCGGCGTAGGACGTCTGCGCGGTGTCACCGCTGAGCCCCTGGCACGACGACATGTTGACGATCGCGCCACCGCCACGGGCGATCATCCGTGGGATGGCCTGCCGGCAGCAGAGCAGCGTGCCACGCAGATTGGTCGCCATCGTCTCATCCCAGACCGCCAGGTCCAGGTCGAGGATCGCGCGGTCGCGTGAGGTCAAATGCATGGCGCTCGCGTTGTTCACCAGCAGGTCGACCCCACCAAAGTGCTGCTCCGCCGTCTCGAACAGCGCGGCCACCGCCTGCTCATCGGCGATGTCCATGGCCAGGGCCAGCGCGTGGCCCGCTTCGGCCGCGATCTGCGCGGTGCAGGCGATGGCCGCCGAGCCATCAATGTCGGCCACCACCACTCGGCCCCCCTCCCGCGCGATGGCGAGGGCGCATGCCTTGCCGATGCCCGCGCCAGCGCCGGTCACCACGGCCACCTTGCCTTCAAACCGTCCCATCATGTCCCCTGGATTGCATTGGTCTTTCGCGGCATGCCGCTGGGCCTGCGCCGGAGAAGGCGCCGGGTCGGCGCTGGCGCGCTCGTCATCGCCGGCGTCGCTTTCGATGACCCGAATGGCGGCGACCGGGCACTGGTTGGCCGCAAGCCGCACGGCGGCGTGCAGCGCGTGCGGGACCGTCGCCACGCACACTTCGGCCACGCCGTCCGGTTCGCGCTGGCGAAAGGTGCCCGGCAGCGTCAGCACGCATTGCCCGGTAGTTCCACACAGATCCTGATCGACCAGGACGCGCATCTCAGCCCTCCTGCCCATGCAGCCGCACCGGCAGCGCGCGGAACGTCCTAAGGAACGCGGAGGGCTCCCGGGTCGGCTGCTCGGCCAATGCCAGCGTGGGGAAGCGCGCCTGGATCCGCGGCAGGCTCTCGGCCAACTGCACTCGGGCCAGTTGCGCACCCAGGCAGAAGTGGATGCCGTGGCCGAAGGTCAGCATGATCTTCCCGTCGATCGACATGCCAGGACTGGTGCCGTAGAACCGCACGGGATCGAAGCGGTCGGGATCGGCGAAGGCGTCCGGGTCGCGATTGCCGGCCGCGATCAGCACGCGCACGTCCGCGTTCTTCGGGATCACCACGCCGCCCAGTTCGATGTCGCGCTGGGCGATACGCGGAATGGAGCTGAACATGGCGGGCGCGTCGTAGCGCAGGGCTTCTTCGACGAATGCCTTCACCCCCACGGCATCTCCCTTCAGCCAGTGCCGCTGTTCGGGATACGCCAGCATCGCCAGGACCGCATGGCCGATGGCCGCGGCAGTGGTGGCGAAGCCGCCCAGCAGCATGCCCCAGAGCATGCTGATCAATTCCGCATCCGACAGCATGTCGGCATCGTCGTCGTGTGCGCCGACCAGCATTGACACGATGTCGTGGCGGGGATCGGTGCGCTTGCGCTGTATGAGGTCACCGAAGTAGGCCTGCACCCTGGCGCTGGCCGCGTCCGCCGCGGCGAGCTGGGGATCGCTGGCCTGCGGGCTCAGGCCTTCCAGAATGGCGCTGATGCCGGCGACGAGCCCGAACGTGTCGTCCTGGGGCATGCCGAACAGTTCGCCGAAAACCAGCATGGGCAAGGCCAGCGCGAATTCCTGATGCAGGTCCACCGCCTCCCCGCGCTCCAGCGCGGGCGCCATGCCGTCCAGGCGCGCTGCGACAATGCGAGCGATGGTCGGCCTCAGGTTGTCGATCTGGCCGATGGTGAAATCGCGCGAGATCAGCCGGCGCAGACGCGTATGAGTCGGTGGTTCCTTCATGGCTAGCGTGGACGCCAGCAGATTGAGTGACAGGCTGGTCGCCGCCCGCGGGAAATAGCGCGCCAGTTCGCCCGGCGCCGGTCCCCGAAAAGCATCGCCCGTGGCCTTGAGCGCCCAGTAGATGTCGGCGTGGCGGCTCAACAGAAAGAGGCCCGACGCCGCGCGATGCACCGGATCGTGCTCGCGCAACCACCGCATGAATGGATACGGGTCCTGAATGCACGCTGGCGACGCCAGTTCGGCGAAGGCGTCCCGGCATGCTGCCGTGGTTTCTTGTACATCCATTGGTCACCTGTTGCTGGCTGATCTGACCGGCGCGCGGCAGGCGCGCCGGCGAATTCGGAGAACATCGCGGTTCCCGGTGGCGTCCGCGCATCACCAGAGCACCGGGAACTCCTCGAACCCGCCAGTGATGATCTCCTTGCGCAACTTCAGTTCTTCGGGCGCCACGGCCAGGCGCAGCGCGGGAAAGCGCTGGAAGATCGAACCGAACACCACCTTGAGTTCCAGCCTGGCCAGCGCCGCGCCGATGCAGTAGTGCGGCCCATGGGAGAACGCCAGGTGCGGGTTTTCGTCGCGTCCGATGTCGAAGATTTCCGGGTCGTCGAAATGGCGCGCATCGAACGACGTCGCCGGCAGGCCGACAAGCACCTTGCTCTCCGCAGGAATATCCACGCCCGCGATGGTCACGTCGGTCCTCGGATAGCGCATGATGCCGTCCCAGCCCGCGCCCGGCGGGTACATGCGCAGGATTTCGTCCACCGCCTTGTCCACCAGGGATGGATCGCCGACCAGGCGTTCGCGCTGTTGCGGATGGCGGAACATGGCCAGCAGGCCGAATTCGATCTGCGCGACGGTGCTCTCGTGCCCCGCCACCAGCATGCCCGTCGCCAGGCCGATCGCCTCTTCTTCGGTCGCCTTGCCCTGGTCGACCGCCGCGAGCAGATCCGTCAGCAGGTTGTCGCCCGGATCCTGGCGCTTGTCCCGCATCTTGCCGCGAATGTAGGCGCGCAGTTCTTCCCAGGCCAAGCGCGACGCGCTGCGCGGGCCGCTTTCATGCTGGTGCGTCATCACTTCGTCGGACAGCCCGGCGAAAAAGGCGTGATCCTCGTAGAGCACGCCCATCAGCGCGCTGATGACCATGGCCGGAAGTGGAAAGGAGAGGTGGCGCCGCAGGTCGGCGGGCTGGGGCTGGGCCGCCAGTGTCTCGAACAACTGCGCGGCGATCACCTCGACCTGCTGCGCGAGCAGCTTCACCCTGCGGTTGCTGAAGGCCGGCGCCACGATCGTGCGTAACCGGGCATGCTCGCCCCCCTCGTGCGAGACCAACCACCCCGGCGATCCGAGAATCACCGAATCCGGGGTGAATGTCGCCGGCGGCATTCCGGAGGGCCGGAACGCCGCGTCGGACAGCACCGCCTTGGCTTCATCGTAGCCTGTCACCCACCAGCCTTCGTGCCCGGACGGGAAGCGCACGCGGTGGATCGGACCGTTGGCGCGTTGCGCCAACATCTCGGGCGAGGGCTCGATGTGATCGACGCGCCACATCGGCAGCGTCGGCAAGGGTTGTTCGGACATGGTGGCACTTGATCTCTAAGCGATGGAAGGGCGGAAGGTGACCGGCAGGCGCTGCGGGCAGCGAATGGCTTAGGAAGGCATGTAGACGACGTCCTCCGCAGCGTAGCCCGATTCGATTATCAAGGTGGGCCAACGTGTAACTGTCTAGGCATACCGCGCGGCGAGATGCAGAACGTTATCCTGCGCCTTCGAGTTCAGGATAAGGCGAGTGTGGCGGGCCTTTGAGTCGCAGCCGGCCATCAACATTTCCTGGGCAAGAGTTGGACCAAGGCGGCGAGCCTGTTTGGTAGGGGGAGGTTTTGCCGAGCGCCCCTTCCCGTAGAATGCTATCCGATGCGGATTTGGCATTTGCTTTTCTTTCTTCGTTCCATCGAGGCCGTGTCACCCACGAATGAATCGGTCGGCGGCTCCCGGCTCACAACGAAGGAGTTTCAAAACTCGTGCCAATTTGGCCGACCCAGCAGAAGCCGCGCCTTTGCGGACCTTTCGGTCGGGCCTGCGACATTCTTGTCCAGTTTCGAACATAAGAGGGTTGCGAATGGGACACGCTTGGAGAATTCGATCCTCACGGAATCAGGGCGCTTGCCGAAGAGCGCGCGCTCATGGTTGCTGCGACAGGCGCGTGTTCGCGATAGCCGTGCCTCCGCACGCAAGAACACGCTAGTGGCACACGCTACGCAATCGCTGCAGTGCCCGCCGGTGTGAGGTAGTGCATCGGCTCGGCTTCCGGTTCGTCTTTGCCCAGCCGGGGCGGAAGCGCCGAATACCCGCACCATACAGCACCGTTGTTGCGTGTGGTGACGAGGCGGTTATAGCGCGCGCCCGATCTTCTAAGACACGGCCTCCGAGAAAAAGGGGGCGGTCCAAAAGCATCTCTATTTGAAATGGCACGCCGCTTGCTGCTCCTGGTCAGAGCCCATCAAAACACGATGAAAGCGACTTGCGCCATGCCCGACACGCGAAGCTCTAGACCGTGGCCTGAGGAGACGGTGCCCGTTCCCGTTGAACATCGGTACATCATCTCCTCCGGAGGTCCCTCCTCGGCGGCCGCTTTGCGCACGGCTGGTCCGATGCCGGCACGCCAACACATGGCGCTCGCGCAATTGCCGTTTACCGGTTCTGATCAGCATGTGAGTGCCCAAGAGCCCCATCAAAGAGCCACCGAAGCCAAGATCGGCGGGTCTCTGGCAAATATCGACAATACGCCGAACCAGCTCAGTAACGCGGGTCTCTTGCGTGAAGTCACATTTGAGGCCTCCACACGCGTCCGATATTGGCTACTTCGGGCCCGCTATCACTTTGTCCCGGGCACGAGCGCGAGCGATGGATGCCGCTTCCGGCGCCATAGCCATGGAAAGATTGCCCCAGCGGCTCGACAGCCTCCACTTGCTCAGATCGATGGCGTTCGGGTGACGAAGACCAGCAGCCAAGACGTTCCCCTACATCGGGATCGAAAAAGGAGGGTGCGAGCCGCGAGGGCCTCATTTCATCCCCGGCATACGAGCCTTTGCTCGGTATTGCGCCAGCCTCTGCCAGAATCCGGCGCGCCAGTTTTTTCCTGAGGAGCAAGTTGATGACCGTTCAAAAGAAAGTTCCCTTCGTCACCTTTCTCACGCGTGTTCACGATAAGTCAGTCCAGGGGCCAAATCCATATCGCTGGCAAGAAAAGACATCTGACGACTACTTTGCCGGCAGGCGGGTCATCCTGTTCTCGCTGCCTGGCGCCTTCACGCCGACCTGCTCGACCTACCAACTGCCCAATTTCGAAGAGCTCTATGATGAGTTTGAGAAGGAGGGAATTGACGCGATTTACTGCGTCTCCGTCAACGATGCCTTCGTCATGAATGCGTGGGGGAAGTCCTTGGGCCTGCAGAAGGTCGAGCTCATCCCCGATGGCTCAGGCGAGTTCACACGCAAGATGGGCATGCTGGTCGCCAAGGACAATCTCGGCTTCGGGATGCGCTCCTGGCGCTACGCCGCCCTGATCAACAATGGCGTGGTCGAGCAGTGGTTTGAGGAGGAAGGTTTCTCCGACAACTGCGAGGCCGACCCCTATGGCGTCTCATCCCCGCAAAACGTTCTCGAAACGCTGAAAGCCGCCGCATGACCTAGAAAACGTCTCACTGGTGCCATTGCCCGCCCCAAGAGGCTCCTCGACAGGATTATCGCGCTCACCATGCAATCCTCAGCAAGCCTGCTTCAGCGCCAGAAGCAATCCATGGTCGCATCGCCTCAACTCATTGAGTCGATTCGCTTGCTGCAACTGGCGCATACTGAACTGCATCAGTTCGTGGAGCGGGAAATCGAGAAGAACCCGCTTTTGGAATCTGCATCAAGCGATGGCGGGCCTTTTGACGACGTTTCGATTTCGGGAGCGGATCAGCCTGTCGGCCCTGGCGCAAACGCCGTTGAAGGACCGACCGGGGCAGGGTCGCCTGAACGGCTCGGGCAATGGAAATCACTTGGCAACACGACCAACAACCCGCCGGGCAATGCCCCTTCCCTCGACGAGTTTGCCACCCTCGCCGAAACATTGCACGACCATGTCGCTCGTCAGATCGCCCTCACTGCGTTCACACCACAGGAGCGGCTGATCGCTGGCCAGCTTGCCGCCGATCTGGAAGACACTGGCTATCTTCGGGCAAACCTTTTGGAGCTGGCCGAGAGCCTGAATGTCCATGAGGCTGTTGTGGAACGGGTTCTCGGAACCTTGCAGCAATTTGATCCACCGGGAGTTTTTGCGCGAAGTCTCAGAGAATGCCTCGAGATTCAGTTGCGCCAGCGAAATCGGCTCGACCCGGCAATGGCAGCTTTGGTTGCCAATCTTGAAATGCTTGCGCGACGCGATTTTGAGGCACTGAAGCAGCATTGCGGCGTCGATGAAGAAGACCTTCTCGACATGATGCATGAGATTCGGGCGCTCGATCCCAAGCCTGGGAACCGATTCCAATCCGGTGCGTCTGAATCAATCATACCCGACGTCTGGGTCACGCCCTCGCCGCAAGGCGGGTGGCAGATCGAACTTGATCCCGCCACGCTGCCAAAGCTGCTGATCAACCAAAGCTACTATGCCGAAGTCTCGCGTCAAACTCCCCAAAATTCGAAAGATAAAGCATTTCTCGACGAATGCTTGCAAAACGCGACCTGGCTGATCCGCAGCCTCGATCAGCGCGCCAAGACCATTGTTAAGGTTGCGGCTGAAATCGTGCGTCAGCAGGATGCCTTTTTGGAACATGGCGTCGCCCACCTGCGGCCTCTCAATCTCAGAACCGTCGCTGACGCGATCGGCGTGCACGAGTCGACGGTAAGCCGGGTGACCTCGAACAAGTACATGCTTACCCCGCGCGGAGTCTTTGAACTGAAGTATTTTTTCACCGTCGCGATCGCGTCCTGCCAAGGCGGCGATGCGCACTCCGCCGAAGCTGTCCGGCATCGGATCAAAGCGATCATTGCCGCAGAATCTCCCGGCGACGTGCTTTCCGATGAGGACATCGCTGTCCGGCTGAAGGAAACCGGCATCGATGTTGCGCGCCGCACCGTCACAAAATATCGCGAAGCAATGAACATCCCCTCCTCCGTGCAACGCCGCCGGGAAATGCGCTTGTGTTTTTAGATTTGGGTCAAGGCAGCCAACATCACGTTGCATTGCATCAAAGTGGAGACTTCGTTCATGACCCAATCCGCAGCAGGCGTCATGGACGCTGTTCTGCACGACCCAGAAAAGCCCGTCCCACCGTCTGGTCCCGCATGGGGTGCGGTCATTTCGCTTTCCTTGGGCACCTTCGGGCTGGTGACCGCAGAGTTTCTGCCTGTTAGCCTGCTCACGCCGCTCGCACATGATCTCGGTATCACCGAGGGAGCGGCTGGACAGGCGATGACGGCGACCGCTATCGTCGGGGCGATCTCGGCGCCGACGGTGGCTATCATCACAAAGCGCCTGGACCGCAGGCTCGTCATGTGGGCGATGACGCTGCTGCTGATCCTGTCGGACGTTCTGGCGGCCGGCGCGTGGTCGCTGGCGGTTCTCCTGACTGCACGCGTCGTGCTCGGCATAGCGCTCGGAGGCTTCTGGTCGATGTCGGCAGCACTGGCGATGCGGCTCGTTCCAAGCCACCTCCTGCCGCGCGCTATGTCAATCATCCTCGCCGGCGTTTCCGTGGCTACCGTTTGCGCAGCTCCAATCGGCGCTTATGTCGGCGATATCTGGGGATGGCGAAGCGCCTTCATGCTCGCCGCAATCGGCGGCGCGGCTACACTGCTGGTGCAACTCATAACCATTCCGAGACTGCCTCCGATTGGAGTGGCTAGCTTCCGCAGCCTGCTGGATGTGGCTCAGATTCCGATGATCAAGGTCGCGCTTGTGGTCGTCCTGCTGGTCGCTTCCGGCCACTTCGCCGGAATCACTTATATCCGCGCCTTCCTCGAGAAGATTCCCGCGCTTGACGTCGAGACGATCTCGCTTGTGTTGCTTGCTTTTGGCATCGGCGGATTCTTCGGCAATTTGGCCGGCGGGCTTCTGGCCGAGTACAGTCTCAAGGCAGTCGCGGCCCTTGCACCGCTGCTCATAGCGATAGCCGCTGTTTCGCTGCTGACGACGGGAGCATCGGCCTTCGCCTCGGCGATTGCGGTTGCCGGGTGGGGCTTTGCCTTCGGCGCCGTGCCGGTGGGATTACAGACGTGGATGGTGCGGCGGGCCGTTCCCGAGCAGGCCGAAAGCGCCGGTGTGCTGATGGTCGTAGCATTCCAAGTGGCAATCGCAGCCGGCGCGATTTTCGGCGGACTATTGGTGGACAATGCCGGGATTACCAGTGCCATTGCCTACAGTGCTGTTGCCACGTTCCTCGCCGCCCTGACAGTGTTCCTGCTCGGCCCGAAGCGCGAAACCTAGACCGCCTGACAGAAGAGGCCTCAGCAGCGCAGCGGGACGAGAGATGCAGTCGCATGCACGGCGCGGCGCGATCCTCCGCATGATTACGTATCGACCAGCGCCAGCGCCTCGCCGGCTTCACCTCCGGGCGGATGGCGACCTTCGCCGCCAGACACGCGAACCTCGCCGGCACCGGTTTCTATTTGGCGACGATGAGCGCTGCCGGCGCGATGGAACCCTTGCTGGCGGTTATATCCTTCACGACAAGCCGGGATTCTGGGCAAGCGACAGCTACGCGCCGGCCATGCCCGTCAGAACGCCGGTGACGATGCCGCTCGATAGCGCAGACAGGTCGCGAATTGCCAGTCGTGTCAACGGCGGCCGGATTATCGTCGACCGCGCGTACCTTGTTTCGGCCGCAGACTATCGTTCGGCAGCTTGATGCTGTTGGCGAGTAGCGGAAACGCTTGCGCGCCTCTGATCCACCCCCTGAGGAGCGGATTGATCAGCCGGGCGATGTCGTTCAACGAGAGCTGCGTCTGTCGGCGGATGTGCAAGTCCCTGATCTTTTCCCGCATTGCTTTCAGCGCCGAGGAACTGACCGCTGGTGTGATGTTGACCACATAGCCTAGGAGCTATATATGACTTGGGAAGTCGTTTTTGGCGATGAGTTCGATGGGGAGTTCGAGGCGTTGCCCCAGACAGTCCAAGATGAGCTATTGGCCTCGGCTAAGCTGCTCGGTGTGTTCGGGCCCCAGCTGGGGCGACCGCATGCGGATACCTTGAATGACTCGTCGTTCGCGAACATGAAAGAACTTCGCTTCGATGCTGATGATGGTGTCTGGCGGGTTGCGTTCGCATTCGACCGGAAGCGGAAGGCGATCCTGCTCGTCGCCGGCGATAAGTCGGGCGTGAGTGAGAAGCGCTTCTATAAAAGTCTGATCGCCAAGGCGGACAAGCGCTATCAAGGGCATCTCGACCGTTTGGCGGCGGCGAAGAAGGAGAAGAAGTGATGGGACGCAAGCTTGACGACCTAATCGCTGCGCTCCCCGAGGATCGTCGGGAGCGGGTCGACGCGCGTTTCGAAGACTTAAGGGGAGAAGTCGAGAGTCTCGGCGATTTGCGGCGTGCCGCTGGAAAGGCCCAGGCCGAAATCGCTTCGGTCCTCAAGATCAAGCAGCCTTCGGTCTCGAAGATCGAGAAACAAGCCGACATGTACTTGTCTACTCTTAAAAGCTACGTCGAGGCGATCGGGGGGCAACTCGAACTCGTCGTTCGCCTTCCCTCGCGCGCGCCCCTCCGTATAGAGCGGCTCGGCGACGTCGTAGCTCCCAAAGCCGTCTCCGTGCGTAGCGTTAAAAGAGCGGCAGGTGGACGTAATCGCACAAAGGCCGCACGCGCCGGCTGACCTCACTCTGTTTCGGCTAAAGACTACCGATGGTGCGAGATGGTCTCGTCGATGCAAGGAGTAGGTATGAGCAACGTCCTAGTTAAGCCAAAGACCGACCTGCCCGCCGTCACACTGCCCGACGTGACCCCTCTCTCCTCGCCCATGCTAGCCCAACTTACCGCCGCGTTGGGAGTCTCCCGCAATGTGCTCGCCGAGGACCACCAGATCGCCCATGCTTGGTCCCAGCTCCCACGCCTGATTAAGAAGATCCCTCCGCACCTGCGCGATGAGCGGATCGTCAAAATGTGTGTCGCCGTCGCCAGCGGTCTGTTCGACGCAGCCATCAACTACGTTTGGAACGCGGCCGTGGTGGAACTGCGTGACAAGGTGCGACGGTTCGGCATCAACGTCGTCCCTCAGATTCTCGACGACAAGTCCTTCGACGAGGACACGCTCCTCGACCTCAAGGACGCCGAGCTGCTCGACCTCTGCCGTAAGCTCAACCTGATCGGTGACGACGACTTCTTTTTCCTCGACCAGTGCAGGGCCACACGCAACAGTTTCTCTATCGCACACCCAGCTGCGGGGACGGTCGACGAAGACGAGTTCCTGAGTTTCCTAAGCCGCTGCCAGAAGCATGCGCTCTCGAGCGCCCACAACCCTAAGGGGGTGGACACAAAGTCCCTGCTCGCCGCGCTGAAAGCAACGAAGTTCAAGAAGGATCAACGACAAGAATGGGAACGCCGTATCCAGGAAACATTCGAGGCCCAGCGCGAGCTGATCTTCGTCATGTTACACGGCATCTACTGTGACCCAGCGTCGGGAGAGGAAGCCCGCCTGAACGCCATCGCAATCTGCGAATCGTTCAGTAACGACCTTAGCCCCCGGACCAGGTCGGCGCTGGTGGATCGACACCAGGACTATAAGGCAAAAGGCGACGAAGCCCGTCAGAAGGCTTCGCTGCAGTTCTTCGAGACGCTGGGCCAGTTGTCGCTGCTGAGCGAAGCCGAGGTTCACAGTATCTTCACATCAGCGAGTAGGAAGCTCTTAAGTGTGCACAATGGCTGGGATAACTTCCACAACGAGCCGCCCTTCGCCGATCGGCTCCTCAAGCTGTCGCGGAAAAACCGCGTTCCGGAAACAGCGCAGGCCACTTTTGTGGAGGCAGTCGTGACGGCAGCGACTGGCAACTCATACGGCGTCTCGAACGCGGCGTCGCCATCCTACAATGAGATGGTCAAGTCGTTCTCGCCAAACGAGGTCAAGCTGATGCTGGATCTACCGAAGGCCTCGACCCTCGTCGCAAGTCGCATCAACTCGAACAGCGGCTGCGAGAAGCGGTTCCGCTCGCTCGTCGCTCTCGTTGACGCCAAGACGGTTCCCACGGCCTCGAAGAGCCTTTACGCAAAATGGGTTCCTAAGCCTTGATTCGCTGCGTTCCCGCTGACCCTGTTTCGCCCCTGGACTACTGTATGTAGGTGACCGGCAACCCGCTGGTTCGCAAAAAGAGGACGGCGAGGTTGAACGAGGAAGAACCCCCGGGATCAGATCCCGTCGCCAAGGCGTCGGCCTTCTTGTCCGCGACCAGCCGGGTCAGGAACAGACGGCGGAACAGCTTGCCCAGTACTCTCACTGGGAGAAGGAAGGCCGCCGCGACGATATCCACCGGCGTCCGTCCGGCGCAATGCCGCCGCCCGGCACGATCATGTGGATATGGGGATGGTGGGTCATTGCCGATCCCGATATGTGGAGCACGGCGGTGATGCCGATGCGCGCGCCGAGGTGCTTGGGATCCGCCGCGATCGTCAGCATCGTCTCCGATGCCGCCTTGAACAGCAGGTCATAGACCAGCGCCTTGTTGCCGAACGCGATGGCGGCGACCTCGGCGGGCAGCGTGAACACGACATGGAAGTAGCCGACCGGCAGCAGGTCGGCCTCCCGCTCGGCGAGCCATATACGCGCGGCCGCGAGGCGATGCGCCACTGGCCGCAGTCTTCGCAGGCCTCGACGTGACCGCCGAGCGCCGCGGTGCGGCAATGCTCGATCGCCGACATCACCTTGAGCTGGATGAGGCTCAGGTGACCTGCATGGGCGGCCCGATAGGCGGGGCCGGCAGCACGGAAGATGTCGGCGACCTCAACAGAGATGTGCACGGCTCAGCCGGGCGGCGTCTTGCCTTCCATTAGCGCCATCAGCCGGTCGAGCGGCCCTGCGACCGCGTGGATCGTCCGGGTCGAGACCTTGGTGTAGAGCGCGGTCGTATGGAGCTTGCTGTGCCCGAGCAGCACCTGGATGACGCGGATGTCGACCTCCTGTTCGAGCAGGTGGGTGGCGAAGCTGTGACGCAGCGTGTGAGGGCTGACGCGTTTGCGGATGCCGGCGACTTCGGCTGCCTCCTGGACTGCGCGGTGCAATTGCCTCGATGAGATCGGGCGCGGTGAAGCTGCGCCCCGGGAACAGCCAGCCATTGGGGAGCATCACCCCGCGCTGCCTGCCTTCGCGCCACCACAGCCGCAGCAGTTCCAGAAGTTTGCGGCGAGAGCATGGCGTTGCGGTCCCTGCGTCCCTTGCCTGTTCGACGCGGATCAGCATGCGTGTCGAGTCGATGTCGTCGATCTTGAGGTGCGCGACTTCGGACACGCGCAGGCCCGCGCCATAGGCGACGCCGAGCGCGGCCTTGTACTTGGTGCCGGGTGCGGCTTCGAGCAGCCGCGCCGCGTCCCCCACGCTCAGCACGTCCGGCAGTTTGCGTGGATAGCGCATGATCACCAGCACACGTGCCAGATCCCGCCGCTTCAGCGTCACCAGGAACAGGAATCGCAGTGCCGAGACCGCGCCATTGATCGTCGCAGGGCCGACGCCGCTCTCATGCTGATGCAGTTGGAATCGACGGATGTCCTCAGCCGTCGCCGTGTCGGGCGAGCGGCCAAGGAACACAGCGAAGCGCGGGCGTGACGAACGTAGTTCTGCTGGGTATGGGAGCCACCACACATGAGCATGTCGTGCTGCATGCGCTAGCGAAGCGGAGAGATTGGTGCATCGGTCGACAGGGTAGCCATGGCGAGTTCCTCTCGTTGAAGGGAACTCCATGGTCAGATCGACGCCTCTACCCGCTCAAGTCAAATGGCAGTCGCGCCAGCTCAGGCCGAGGCGCCCCTCCCGCGAAGCGGGTCGTCTAATCGCTCGGCCGTCAAGGGGGTGAGTGCAAGCCAGTCGTCCTTTCTGTCCATGTTCGTTCGTTCGTATGCCGGGTACAGGGTCGTCTACGCGGTCGATGCAAAGATCGCCGCAGGATGAGTTTCGCAGGTGAGATCTTCCTATGTTCGTTGCGCAATCTGCTTAACGAGGCAGTTGCTTCCCGCTTCGCGGAATGATCCCAGCCACGTCCCGGCAGGGACGGCTCGATGCGTCCTGTAAGAACGCTATTGGTGGAATGGCCCTGAAGAAATCGCCGTGGTCGAGCGTCTGCAGGATCAGGCGGCGGCGGGCGTTCCTCCGTGCGGATCGAACAGCTCGCCCGTCCGGAGCATCGTATGCATGATCACTGCCAGCTTGCGCGCCAGGGCCACGGCGGCTCGTTTGAAGCCGAGCCGTTCTTTGAACTCCAACGCCCAGGTTCGCAGGGTGCTGGTATCCGTCGACCGGTTCAGGATGACCGCGGCCGCTTCGTATAGCAGTCCGCGCAACTGATTGTCGCCACGGCGCGAGATATGGCCGTCATTATCGACCTCGCCGGACTGGTAGCGTCTCGGGGTCAGGCCCACCCATGCGCCCACGGCGCGCGAGTTCCTGAAGTTCGCCGGATCCTCCACGGCCGCGGCAAAGGCGGTGGCTGTGACGGTGCCGACACCGGGCACCGACATGAGCAGACGGCAGTGCTGGTCTTCACGAGCCATCGCGGCCAGTTGCTTGCTCAGCTCTGCTATCGGGTATCGAATATCACTCCATGCCCGAAGCATTGGCACGACGATGCGCGCCAGCTTTGCTTCGCCCTGCAGAAGATCGTGAACGTTGCGCTCGAACACGCTGCCGGCGCCCTTGGGCACACAAGGCCGAACGTCTTCATCAATCCGCGGATTTGGTTGGATATCTGCAAACGCATCTTGAGAAGCTGGCGCCGCGCGGTGATCAGCGTGCGGATCAGCATGCTGTCGAAACCTTTGACCCGAACCTCTCGGTAGAAGCCGACCTCGGCCAGATGTGCCAGGCCATCGGCATCGTTCGCATCGGTCTTGTTCGCGGCCGTGTCGAGCGCGCCTTGGCATGCCGCGCGTCGATGCAGATCACCGGCAGCCCCTCTGCCGTCAGCGCATGGTAGAACCACACCGACAGCGGCCCCGTCTCGAATACCACCCGCCGCACATCGGGCGCGCGCTTGCGGATCAGGGCCGCGAGCAGTTGCGGGTCGGACGCGCACTTGCCCCGCCACATCCTTTGGCCGTCCTGCCGGATCGAAATTTCCGTCTCTTTCATGGATACGTCGAGACCGATATACTGCTCCATGGCTGTCCTCCGTTCGATGCCTGGGCCCGGTGTCCATCGTGAGCCCGTTCTTCATCCTATCGGGGGACAGCCAGCCGGCTAGAGCTCCGAACATCGCCGCCACAGCTTTGGTGGCCACCGCTCCCGCGATTACGTCATGTTCGTGCATGAGGCGCATTGCAGCCCGGCGGCTGTGGGGCCGACAGTGGACTGTCGGCTGTTGAACGTGCCGAATGGAATAGCTGCCGTTCATCAATGGTGCTCCAGCGGCAAGAATACCGCAGGGTGAATTCCTCGAGCAAGCCTGGCACGCCACAGGCGAACTCGTGGCCGTCAGCCGGTCACCGGACACTGAAACGGCCGACGAGAGCTGCTAACCATCAGAAAAATATTGAAGCCATTGTATGCCCCTTCGGTCTGAAAATTCATACAACATAAGGATTTCGTGGTATTGGGTGCTACGGGGGCTAAGATGTCTAACATATCCGAAGCAGAGGACAAGTTGATCGAGCGGGTGTCCCGCGAGTTCGAGCTACCGCCGGTGACCGTGCAGGCGTTGTTGGATCTCGAAAGCGAATTCCCGAACATGTCCGCCCGCAGCGCCAAGTCGCGCTTGACCCGAAGGGTCGAAGAAGTCATTTCAGCCGGGCTGGGGTCGAAGGATTGAAGTTCGTTTCCTTCGATATCGAGAATATGTTCGCCTATAACGGGACCTGCTCGGTGGACCTGTCCGAGACGCAGGATGGTGAGCGCAACATAGTGCTCATCAAGGGGCGCAACGGCGCCGGAAAAACTAGCCTGCTCAACAGCGCGAAACTCCTCTTCGCGGGCGCGCAGGACGAGTCTCTGCGGCGGGTAGGCTTCTCGCGCACCGCGCTTACAGATAAGCAATATGTTCTGGGCCAGCCCGGACGTTGGTCCGGGGTGTTCAACAAGACCGCGCGGCAGCAGGGGCATAACCGTGCTAGCGTGTCGTTGTGCTGGACCGAAGGCGGCGTGGTGCATCGGGCGCGCCGCACTTTCGTTGGCCAGAAGAGCTTTTCGGCATACTCCGAACTGGTCGAATTCGGCCCGGTAAGTTCGCCGCTTGATGGCAACGCTGCGGAGGACGCGCTGCAGGCAATGCTCCCGCGCGAATTGGTGCCCTTCTTCTTTTTTGACGGCGAACAGGTGCAGTCGCTCGCCGACGCGGAGATCGGACGCGAGGCCGGCGAGATCGAACGTCTTTTGGGGCTGCACTTCGTAGCACACCTGATCGATAAGGTGAACGACGACGCCAACCGCCGAAGCCGGGCGCGTTTGCCTGTCGACGTCATGAAAAGCGTCGTTGAGGCGGAAAACGCCGCCCGAGAGGCTCGCGCCAACGAGGCCGTCCAGGCGCGAGCACGGGTGGCGGCCGAGGAAGAACTGCTTGATCTGGAGGCGAGGCGCGCTCGGCTCGATGGGGAACGGCAACGTTTGCGCAGCGGCACCCTTTCGGAAAGCGAGGCGAAGCGCTTCCACGACCGGTTGGAAGTCCTGGCAACCCAACGTCAGACCCTGGCAGACGAATTAGCGGAACGCCTGCCGCTCGAGATCGTCTTCCGTACCCAGCCACACCTTGTGGATGAGGCCTTCGCCGTTTTGGACCGCCAGACCACGGCCGACGCGAGTCTGGCCGGGAGATTACATGCGGAACTACCGGCCATGACGGTACGCAGCCTCACCACGATCGAGGATCCGGTGACGCTGAATGCCAAGCAGCAGACTGACCTGCAGAACGACATTAGGGAATCGTTGCGAACGCTCGGCGTTGTGTCCGGCGATCAGCATCCGGTGTTGGCGTCGCTAAGCGCCAAGAAGACCAAGGCGCTGCGCGACCGGTTCCTAGTCTGGAGAAGCCGCGGAGCCGCCGACTTCGCCGAGGAGCGTGCGCAACTTCGTCGCATGCGCGAACTGGTCACCGAGACGCGTAGATTGCGCAAGGAGCTGGACGAAGCGGAGCTGAGCACCGACGAGGCTCGAGCGCGGTATGAGGAAATCACCGCCGAGATTACTAGGATCGGAGAAGCGATTCGCGACGCGATGCAGCGATCAGCCAAGGCACTGGTGGACGAAAAGGGCTTTGCCCACGAAGCCGTTGGCCACGACGAACGCGCCGCCCAGGAGATGAAGGAGTACAAAGTCTCCATGGAGCTGGACGAAGGTTATCGGTTCGCTCTCCGGGCTAAGCGCGCCCTCGAACGCTATCTGGAACTGCGGCGCTCACGCATCCGACAGTCCGTGGAGGATCGGGTGAACCAAAAGGTGGCCATCCTGCTCGCGCCCAGTGAATTGGTGAAAAGCGTCCGCCTCGACGGACAATTCATCATGAGCTACTTCGACCAGGACGGCGAGGAGGTCTCGCGCCACAGCATCTCGGCAGGCATGCGCCAACTCATCGCCATGTCGATGCTTTGGGCGCTGAAGGAGGAGGCCGCCCGATCCATCCCGGTGATCGTCGACACGCCCCTGGGCCGTATCGACTCCACCAACCGCAACCTCCTGATGCGTGACTATTTTCCGGAGGCTGGCGCGCCTCTCATCCTATTGCCGACCGACACCGAATTCACCGAGATCGCCGACGATCTGCTCGGTGAGCATATCCGGCGCCGATACCGCATCGACAACGAGGGCGGCGAGACCGCCAAGCTGATGCCGGTAGAGCTATGAAGGACAGCATCTATTTCACCGTCGAGGAGCGCGCGTTTTTCGAGCGCATTATCGACGACGGTCTGATGCAGGACGGCAGGCGCGGCGTCTACTGGTGGATTGTCCGCATCGCCATCGCCCGCTCCCTACAGGAAAGCGACGAACCGGACGAGCGCTACAAGGCCATGCCGAAGTCGCCGAGCGAGTTGCATCTGGAGCAGATAACCGGTCGCGCGAAAGAACCCGATTACGACGACGCTTTCGCGCTGCTATTGTCCCTTCGCCGGGACGAGGACCTGTTCGAGAACCACGACCTGTATGTCGAGGTGCTGCAGCGCCACGCGCGTCGTGGTATGGAATTGCTGCACGAAAGCTGGTTGCCGGGTACAAGTTTCCACGATGTCCTCCTAGACAGCCTCTACTTCCGGCCGTCGGTCGACGACGATCACTCGACCAACAAGGGTGACGTACAGTTCGATATCCTCAAGAAGGGACTACAGCAGATCGGCGTGGACGCGAACCCGATCGGCGAGCCCATTTCAGGACCCCGCCTCTCTCGTCACAGGCTGACCTTGGGCGGCGTCGAGGACTACGACAGACTTCGCCGCGGCCTCGAGGATCTGGCCTTCGCCATCGGTCTGGGTACGGGTACGATCGCTTTCGGCCGCGAACCCGGCGAGCGGCGGGTCGTGCTCGACATTCCCCGGCCGTCCGGCGCATGGCGCGACGTGCCGTGGCCTCCGCTGGTTGAGGCGTTCATGTCCTCCGATGCGGCGTTGGCGGTATGCCCAGGCGTCGACGTTATCGGCGAACCCGTCGTGTTCGACTTCGTCGAGGCGCCGCACATGTTCGTGGCTGGCGCCACCGGCAGCGGCAAGTCAGTCTGCATGAACGCCATCCTTCTGTCGATGCTGGCTTCGGACAACCCGCCCGAGTTGCTCATGATCGACCCGAAAGGCGTAGACTTCGCGGAGTACGACGGGCTCAAACTGTTGCGTGGCGAAAAGGTCGTTACCGAGATGGGGGCTGCCGTGGAAATGCTGCGTGCCGTCGTCCAGGAGATGGACGCGCGACAGGAGCGTCTAAGAGAATTCGGCGCCCGGAACATTGCGGAGGCACGTGCCGCCGGCAGTCCGATGAGACGGCTGGTGGTCGTTGTGGACGAGCTCGCCGATTGTCTGATGTCGCGCACCGGTGCGGAAGAGCCACTGGTCCGCATCGCGCAGAAGGCCAGGGCTGTCGGCATCCACCTCCTGCTGGCGACCCAGCGACCGGAAGCAGCTACTTTCCCCGGTCTGCTTAGGGCCAACATACCCAGTCGCATCGCGTTGACGGTCCAAAAGTCCTCGGACTCTAGGATCATTCTTGACGAGTCCGGCGCCGAAGACTTGATGATGCGTGGCGACATGCTCATTAAGCTGGCCGGGAGACCGCTTCTCCGGGCACACGGCGCGCGTGTGGACGTCGCCGATGTGAAGCGAGCCGTAGCCGCGGCCAATTCGAGGCACACATGAACAGACCGACCAAATTCTCTCTGGTGGGCATTTCTACCGTCGACGTCGGCCCTTTGCGGGGAAAGACGTTCGTCCCGTTCCTGGATCCGACAGGCAACCCCACCAACGTCTTCCTGATCATGGGAAAGAACGGCGCGGGCAAGACCACCATTCTCGACGCCATCTACTGCGCTATGTCCTTGCTGCGGGCGCGCACAAGCGAGGCTTACGGCCACGAGGCGCTCGATAGCGGAAAAGGCGCGATCCAGCTCGACGCGCTGGTCCAGCTTGACGACGGGCGCCGGTCGGTTATGCACCTGATCTCGATGGTGGCGGGGGCGGACAAACCGCTGAAATTTTGGACGCCCGAGGAGTGCGAGCGCATCGGAGTGTACGAGGACCAGCAACTGCTTTTCTTCGGCAAAAGGCTCGGCTACGGCCCTGTCGAGCGATCCAACTCGTCCTCCCCGCTGGCGCTCGAATTCGCCGAGGCGATAATCCAGAGCCTAGACCAGCATCCGCTGTCGCTTTGGGGCACCTCGATGGCCCTGCCGACGGTGCTGTATTTCCATTCCGACCGAGGCCTGCGTCGGCCGCCGCACGAAAACCGCTCCATCGTGCGTCCCAAATCCCTGGGCTATTCGCCCGCCCATCTGTTCGGTCCAGACGGCACGAACTGGGCCGAGTCCATCGAGAACCTGCTCGTGTGGTTCGCCTGGCTCGGCGACGACCGGGAAAAGATCTGCCGGGAGATCGTGAACGACGTTGTGTTCAAGGGAACGAAGCGTCTCGGCGCCGTTGATCGCAACGAACTGTCGATCCCCGTGGAGACCGCGAGCGGAGACCATCATCGGCTCGACCAGCTCAGCAGCGGCGAACGGCAACTGGTCCAGTTGGCCATCCGTATCGCCGCACACATGACCGGTTCAACGATCGTGCTGATCGACGAGACCGAACAGCATCTGCATACCGTGATGCGCCGTCGCCTCATCAACATCCTCAAGAGTTGGGCGCAAGAGCGCGACGGTCTGAGTTTCGTGCTGACCTCGCACCAGACGGACTCGATGCGGCTTCTGGCTCCGAAGACCGTCGAGGACGGGCTCTTCAAGAGCGGCTGTCTCGTCAAACCCAAGTTCAGGTCGGACGATGACTGACAATGTAGTCATGTTCGACGAGTTCGACGACGAACGGCAGATCGGTGCTACCCATCTAGGCCTGCCACGCATCGTGCTCGAAGGCGTCGACGACTTGCGGCTGTTCGAGCGGTATTGGTTCGCTAGCTACATGGACCGCGTCGATTTCGTCCAGGCCAACGACCTCGTGCAGGGCTCAGGATGCACCGCGGTGGCCGCCGCGGTCAAAAAGAGTCGTGAGGTGGACAAGATACCTGCGTTCGGTTTCGTGGACCGGGACTGGCTTTTCCGACACCGCGACTGGGATAACCTCTTCGCGCTCGATGATGCCGTTTTCGAGGCGGCGACGTGGAACGAGGAGTTCTATACGACCCGCCGTTGGGAGATCGAAGCCTATCTGCTGGAGCCCGACCTAATGGCCGATCTAGTGAAGTCCTTCACACGATCGGGAAAAGGGACCGAGGCGGAATGCAGGGCGGCGCTCGAGCGTGCATTGGTAGAGATTGAGAACCTCCTGCTCGTGCAGCGGCTTTTCGTGGCGTGTCATGTGGCCGGCATCAATCGCGCGTCGAACCACCTAGTGCACAAGCTCGCCGAAGAGCTCGAAGCCGAGTGCGAGAAGGAGCTGGAGGCTTTCACGCACGAGAACGGCCTGGCGGCTGCCGCGGCTGTCCGACCGCTTCTCGACGCCATCGTGGACTCGTCCCCAGGTCCGGACGAGGACAAGTGGCGTTGGCTTCTCAGGTTCGTGGATACGAAGCGACTCATCGGCAGGCTGAGCAGGCGATTCGACACGGTGGGCGACATCCGCTGGTTCCTCGCCACCATGATGGAGAAGTCCGGTCGGCGGCCTCAGGAGTTGGAGAAGCGCATCAACGAAATCCTGGTGGCCGCCTGAATTGATTACAGACGGGCCATGCCGACCAAGCGCCCAACGAACGTGTCGAAGTCCCCGGTGCTGGCTCTCCAGTCTTCCCACAGCAGCGTTATGCCGCGCTGCCAATGCGATGCCGCCAAGGACTGCATTCGCTTGCGGGTCATCGCTTCGCCCGACCTCGCGTCATGCTCCGAGATCAGGGTGATCCACGTTGCCAGCTCTATACCCTGGCCGAACAGCTGCTCGCCCTTGATCGGCTTGCCGTAACCCATGCTGCCCAATTCAAAGGAGGGGAGTTGGGGAATACTTAGCGACCGACCCAGAGCGAGCCTTGCCGGCCCGTATCGATGCGGCAGACCTAGGAAGCCCTGAAATCGGCTGTTCAGTTCGTCGGCATAGCGCGACGTTCTGAAGTCACCGCGCGTGAATTCTACCATTGTCGCCGACATCAGGATGCCGCTCCCGTTACTGGAAGGCGTTCGGTCGAAGGCAGCTTCAGCGATTCGCCGCTCCGTCGTGTCACAAGCGCCAGCTCGCCGGGATGAAGCTCGGCCGGATGAACAAGAAGGACGAGTTGTCGGTCCATTTCCGTGAAATGGCCGATTACCCTACGGCGATGTTCGGCGTCGAGCCTCGCGAACGGACTGTCCATGATGATGGGGAAGTCCGCGGCTAGGCGGGCGAGAGCGGACATCAGCGACAGCGTGAAGATGTGGTTTTCGCCGGCGCTGGCGTCGAGTTCATGCAGATCCCGTCCGGACCGGTCGAGCAGTGTAACACGTCCCTCCTCGTTGACCTTGATTTGTTCGACCACAGTCTTGTGCGCCATCGAGCGATAGGCGTCGGTAATCTCGGCGGACAGCGCATCGAGGTTTTGCGGAACGGCGGCGTCGGCAAGAGCGTCGATCAGATCGGCGGCCCGGTCCGCCGCGGCGCTCCGTTTGAGTGCCACTGCGTTGCCGCTCTCGCCCAGCGAGACCGCCGCCAACTGTTGCTCCTCGCATGAACGCCTGTCCTCCAACTCCCGCAACGCGGCAGCTTCCATCGCGTGACGGGCTTCCGCGCGGGCCAGTTCTTCCTGGATTCCGTTCAACTCCTCCGCCAACGACTTGGACTCGTCGTCCGTACCCTTCTGCTCGCCTAAGGCGCGATCGAGTTGGCCAATTCTCTCGTCGGCCCTAGAAACCGCGCGGGCGAGATCCCGGATGTCGGAGGCACTGACCGACGACAACTTACGGAGATGCTCCGCCACGGAAAGGCGATCTGTCTCGCCCAAATGCGAGAGCAGGGGGCCGCCGGCATCCGCGGTGCGATTTCCCCACATCTCCCGCCACGCCAGGGCGAGAGCACGGGCGACATCGTCCGTCACCGTCGTGTGGCGCGAGACGCGGTCCACGAATTCCGAGGCGCGGTTCAGGTTCCGCTCCTCGTCCCCCTTGACTTGCGCGGCCTTATGCTCAGCCTCGATCCGCTCTAGTGCGGCAGTCCTGAGAGTTTCGCCGGCCAGCGCCTGTGCGAGCTCGCCGCTCAGCAAACGACGCAGTTCGTCGCGGAGAGCGTCTCGTTCCCGGATCACGCTTTCGCGCTGCTCGAAATGCGTCTTGAACGCACGGTAGCTGTCGCCGTGCAGGCGGCCGATACGGCTGACTACGTCATCACGCCGCTCCCGCAACGGCCCGATGACCGCCAGAAGCAGTTCCACCGACGTCGCGCGTTCCTCGATCTCGCGCCCCAGATTGTTAAGCGCGAGCCGGGCTTCGGCCGTGGCAGCCGCGTTGTCGGGAAGGTTGCGGCGCCGCTCCCGCGCATAGGTGCGAAGGTCAGCCGAGGCGCGATGCAGCCGGTCGATCCCGATCGCGGCTTCCAGCGCCGTCTTGACCTGGCCGTCCATATTGATGCTCGCCATGCGCTCGAGGTGTTCACCGTCTAGGATGAAGAAGCCCGCAAGATTGTCCTGAAGGATGTTCTGATCGACGAAGTCCCGGACGAACCGCTCGTCGTCTTCGGGGTCGGGGGAAGCAAGGATTATGCGGTCGGCCCCTTGGAAGATGCGCACTTCCTCGTCGTTCTTGCGCAGGGCGCCGTCAACGAAATGCCAGATCCTCTCGATGACGTACTCGTTGTCGTCCGATTGGAAAGTGATCTCAATCGCGATTTGCGCCCGCCCTTGGCGCGCTCCTGAGTTCAGCGCACGCTCCATGAAGCGTTCATATGACCGGTCTACACGGCTGACGGAATTAGCGCGGGCCAGCAGCGGAATGCCAAGCCGCCCGTAGAGACACAGCACGAAGGCCTCGAGTAGGCTGGTCTTCCCTGATCCGTTGTTACCCTCGATCAGCGCGACTGGTTTTTCGCGACCATAGGGAATGTCCAACCGGAAGCGACGATAGGACTTCCAGTTGCGTAGCCCGATGGCGTTAAGGCGCATGCTATTCCCGGGCCTTGTCTAAAATAGCATCGAAGCGCTGGAAGAGACCGCGGCGGCGTAGCATACCGGCATGCTCATCGATGGCGTCCAAAAGGTCATCCACGATCGTGGGATCAACACCCCGTTCGGTGGACAGTCGCTGCAGCAATTCCCGACCGGCGGGCGTACGGAGCAGCGCCGGCTTCACGAAACCGCCTCAAGAGCGGTAGCCTCGACAGAAGCGACGACGGCGGCGGCGTCCTCGGCCCAGATGCGGTTGATCGCCTCGATCTCGGCGGCGGTGATCAGGGTGCGGCCGGTGGCACGTTCGACCTGATGCAGGCGATCGAGAATTTCCCGACGCGCGGTCGGCGTGAACGGTCCCGGGACCAATGAGCCGTCGGCAAGGAACGTCGTCTGGCCGTTGCGGCGCCGCGCCGATCGGCGAGCCGGATCGTTTCGGATTTCGGCAAGCCAGTCGCGGAAATCCATAAGTGGTTCGAGGTTCTCGTGACCCGCCTCGATGAAGCCGGCCATACTCCGGTCCTTCACGACGACGGTGCAGGTCCAGCAGCCGAATCGCGAGGACGACGTACCGCATGACGGAGCATCATCCTTACTGAGCACCAGCGGGCACTCGCCCCCCTGACCATCCTTGTAGAGTGCCACCAGATCGCGGTGGCTGCCGCCCCATGGTGGGCGACGTTGCAACAGGGTTGTCCAGACCTCGTCGGTGGAGAAATCCACGATCGGACGAAACACCTTACAGCCTTTGAGGTCGTTGTGGTCATTCAGCCTCTCGCCGTTATCATACCGGCTCATGCTAACCGCTCGAGTCGCTGATTCCTGACGGCGCACACCAAGCAAAAGGATGACTTCGCCGTTTTCAGATACTCGACTCCGGATGTAATGGGATGTCGGCTGGATCTTCATGCGGTCCGTACACCAGCGGAAGGTCCTGCTTGGGGCCGGATAGCCCCGTCCGATCAAGTTGACCCAGAAAGTCTGGTCGACCTTGGGCGCCGTCTTCGCCACGACTATGGGCAAGCGCATCGCCGTCACAGCGTCAGAAATGCGGTCCAAGGTCCTGTCAACCAGGTCGGCGACAACCGGGGCTTCGACGAGGGTGTCGTTCGAGACGACGTGCACCGTGCGTTTTCGTTCGCTGGGCGGGAGCTCGAGCAGCATCTCCATCGCCAGCTGCAGGACAAGGGTACTGTCCTTGCCGCCGGAGAAGCCGATGATCCAGGGATATTTGTGGTTTTGACCGTACTCATCCGCCAGATCAGCCTTGGCCGCTTCGAGCTTGTCCTCGAGCGCGTCCTCATCCATCTGGGCAGCTAAAGGCAACAGGCTCATCGACTTAAGCTCCTTTGGTCCGGTTGTAGCCGACTCGGCGCAGTTTAGCCACCGCTTCCGCCATCGTCCCGGCGCCTGTTAACACCTCGTCGAGCGTAGTGAACCGTCCGAAGCCGATGCGGATGGCTTCTTCGGCGCGCTCCAAGCCAAACCCCAGTGCCATCACGACGTGGCTGGGATCGAGGCTGTCGGAAGTGCATGCCGAACCCGAAGCTACCGACACTTTCCCGCGCAGGCGCATTAGCAACGCCTCGGCGTCCACACCGTCGAAGCTGAGATTGAGATTTCCCGGCAAGCGTTCGCCCATCGTACCGTTGATCGTGAACCGCACGCCGATCTCGCGCAGACGTTCCATGAATGCGGCCCGCAACTCCCGCAGGAGCCCAGCCTCCTTCGTCATCACTTCCCCGGATATCCTGCAGGCCTCGCCGAAGCCGACACATAGCGCCACCGGCAACGTACCGCTGCGGAAGCCGCGCTCCTGACCGCCCCCCTCGATGATCGGGCTGATGCGTCGACCCGCGTCACGGGACATATAGAGGGCGCCAACGCCCATCGGTCCGTACAGCTTGTGCGACGAGATACTAGCCATGTCGACACCGGTTTCGGCCACGTCGAACGGAACTTTGCCTATCGCCTGCGCCGCGTCGCTGTGGAATAAGGCGCCGGCGCGCTTCGCGATCCGGGAGATTTCCGCGAGGGGTTGCAGGACGCCGATCTCGTTGTTGGCGGCCATGGCGCTGACCACGGCCGTCCCTTCGTCCACAGTCTGCGCAAGTGCATCGAGATCGACAAGGCCTTCGCCGTCCACGCCGATGATCGTCGACCGGGCGCCTCTCCGGCCAGTCGCCAGCACCACATCTAATACGGCATGGTGTTCGGTAGCCAAGGTGACGACGCCGTCCCGCCTGGACGAAGCGAGCGGGCCCTTGATTGCAAGGTTGTCGGCCTCCGTGGCACCCGAGGTGAAGACGATCTCGTCCGGTTCAGCACCGACCAGGGCGGCGACTTGCGCCCGCGCCGTGTCCACCGCGGCCATCGCCGCGATGCCGTGGTCATGGCGACTGGAGTGCGGATTCCCCAACGCAGTTAGATGCGGCAGCATGGCTTCTAGGACACGAGGGTCCAGCGGCGTCGTCGCTTGGTAGTCGAGATAGATTCCGTGTCTATCGATCGAGCCCATGGCGTCAGTGATGTGTTCAGCCGGTGGTTTCATTCGCCCCCGGATTAACCCCTAGAGTCGCTGAGTGCAACACCCGCACCGGGGCCGGGGTATTGGTCGCCAAGGAACTGTTCGGACGGCAGTCTGCTCCCCCCTAATGCCTTGGCACCACCTGTCATATCAAAGTCGGCGGCAACTGTCGCCGGCGATGTCGATCGTCGTCGAGGCGCTGAGGCATAGGGCCCAGCAAAACGGGTGAGCTCGTCACGTCATGGTTGGTTCGAGCGACGTCCGCTTTCAGAGGGTGGCCATCAACTTTCAATGACCGACATTGCGCGTATAGCTGCCAATAAGACACGTAGAGACGCCTTCGTGCTGACGTGAACGACCTGCGAGGTCGCGAGCGTTAGAAATTCGAAGCCTCCTGAATCTATCCTAAATCCGAATCTAGTGACCTAATTTGTCCAACAAGCACACGCAATTCGGGTTGAGGCGTGATCCAGAAACTTCGAAAAGCTTCCAGGAACCCCAGCGCGCGCCCTGCCGGAACCTGGCCGAGAATGATGGCGGAGCCGGCAGCAGCGAAATTGATGGCCACGCCGGAGACAATCTGGCCGCCCCAATGGGTGAGCGAGGCGAAACTGTGCACCAGCGCGAAAAATGACGGCGGTGAACCGCGGCCGCCCAGGCGCCGCAACCGCGAGGCAGGCGAGCAGCAACGGCCCGGAGAACACCAGTTGCTCGGCGGCGATGGTGCGGGTCGCATCCTGCACCGGCATCATGAGGGCGCCCGCCGAAGCGAGCATGGCGAGTAATCGGACAGCAGGCACAGCATTCAAATCCTCGAAGGTGTCCGTCGACATTCGACAAGAGACATATGGCGCGGCGCGAGCGCTGGCGCTGTACGACCTACGAAGCGGCGCTCAATCCGAGGCGATGCCATTCTTGATCCGTGTGAGGTGGCTTTCGCCGTCCTCCGGGCCGAAGCAGCTTTCGAAATCATTGCATTCCCGGCAACTGGGCGCGCTGCACAGCGAAAAACCTTCGGCCTCGCAGAGCTTGCGGTAAAAGTATTTCTTCCATTTCATGTTTTGGGTGTTGCCGGCCGCCAGCGTCGGAAAATGCGAGGCGAGCAGGCGGCCGAGGTCGGTTCGATTAAAAAGGCCAAGGTCCTGCCAGAGATGGTCATTGCGCATGGCACGCCGGGCGATGATCTTGGCGAAGCGGGCGCTCGCCGGGTCGCCGGGCCGGGCATGCGCCAGCAGCAGTCCGCGCAGAAGTTCTTCCTCCAGATCCGGCTCGGGCTCGCTCACCTCTTCCAAGGCAAACGCGTTGATAGGAATAGCAGGGAAACAGCGGGCCAGGACATCGCGCAGCTCGGCGCGCGAAAGGCCGGTTGCCTCCGTCGCCGTCGCCTCGCCGGCCTCGATCTCCTCGAGCGCACGTGAAAGCACACAGGCAAGCACATGCTGGTCGAACCTCCTCTCCAGCTCGATTTGCGGCCATCGGCCGGTGCTGAGCCGGGCATAGTGTTGGGCAAATATGGTGCCGTTCTCCTGGGTTGTCCTATCAAGTAATGCAGCGACCCGGCCGGCCGCAACATGGGTCGGGGAGTTCTTCGGGTAGAGGCAGTCGCGGATCGCCTCGCGGTCGAGTAGTTCGGTAATTTTCGTCTGGTCCATCGGCTCTGTGGCAAATTCTGTGATTGGAAGAGGCGTTTCGCGAGCCCCCGCCCTGCCGTTTGCGCCTATGGGGAACACTGGCGCCGGAAATGCCCTCGCAGAGTTGGAGGTGGACCGTGCAGGACAAACGTCGCGTGCTGAGTGCGGCCACATGGTCGGCCCCATTCAAGCCCGCCAGAAGCTCGGTTGAATGAGTCCTCAAATCGCGCAGCGGGTGAGTTCCAGCGCACGTTCAGGACAGGATCGCGCGCCTCGGGATGCAGGCAGCTCCTCCCCTTCCGCAACTTCAATGTCACCAGGCAGGATGTAGCCCTCGTCATCAAGCTTGAAGATGTCCGGCGCTTGCGCCGCACATCGCGCGTGACCCTGGCATTTGGCCTTTTGGACGATGATGCGCATGGCGCTGCCTCGATTGTCTGTGCCCCGACTCGGGGCGGGCCTAAGACCAGTCCAGGATCAAATTTTCGATCCCGAACACATGGCCGCCAGAGGTTATCGGTGCCGTACCCTGCTTGATCCTGAAAGCCGGGATGCGCGCCAGCCACTCCTCCAGGCCAATGACAATCTCCCGCCGGGCAAGGTGTGAGCCAAGGCAACGGTGGGGACCATAGCCAAACGCTGCGTGGCGGTTGTCCTCCCGCTCCAAGTCGATCGTGTTGGGGTATTCGAATTCCGCCGGGTCACGATTGGCAATCATCGTGGCGCAGGAAACATAGTCCCCCTTCCGGATCGGCGCGCCTTCGAAGTCGATATCTTTCGTAGCCACGCGGATCAACTGAATGGGCGGATAGGCCCGCAGCAATTCTTCGGTTGCGAGCGGGATGCGGTCCGGTTCGCTCCGCAGCAATTGCTGATCTTTGAGGTTGCGCGCGAGGTACGCCAAGTCAAAGCCTATAGCTGCTGCGACCGTGTCGAGCCCAGCGACGAAGACAAGCACGCCGATGCCGCGGACTTGGGTGTCCGTCAGCCGGCGGCCCTCGACCTGTGCCTGCACGATAAAGGTCATGAAATCGTCAACCGCCTCCTGGCGGCGCATGGCTGCAAGTTCGTCGATGAATGCCACGATCGTCCGGGCAGCCACAGGTCGTTCCTTATCGTCGCCGTGGAGCAGATCTTTCCCCCAGCCGACGAATGTATCGAGTCGGTCATCGGGCAACCCCAGAAAGCGAAGAAAGGTGCTCACCGCGAAAGGAAAGGCAAAATCCTTCATCGCGTCGCAGCTTGTGCCCGATGCGACAATTCTATCGATCAGCATGATCGCTTGTTCGCGGACAGCCGGCTCCAACACCCTCACCCGCTTTGGCGAAAGCAGCGGATTGAGCAGTGAGCGAAAGACGCCATGGGCCGGTGGATCGAGCTCAAGCGGGATCGTCGGCCAGTTTTCACCCAGTATGGAGGAGAAGATGCTGCGATGGCTGGAAAAAGTCTCTGCGTCCTGCAGCACCTTCCGCTGGTCCGCGGCACGGGTGATGACCCAGGTACCCCGGCCATCTTGCGTGTTGTAGCGGGAGTAAAAGATCGGAGGCCCGTCATGTACGCAAGCGACAGCTGCGTGTGGATCCCCGTTGGGTGTTGGTGGCATCCCTGGCGATGTAAACAGGCTGAAGTCCCTCACCATTTCGGGCGGGACATGATCTGGAACGGGCTTGGTCGCCATTTTGCTTTCTCTACATTGACGTTCATGGCTCGATTGAGATTGCACCTCTGTTCATAAAGTCGATTTGCAGCATGGGTACGTCTCGGGTCGGGCGCCTTCTAGATTCTGTCGCCCGATACAGCCCACCTGCACCAGCGCGGATGAGATCGGTTGCGAAGTCAATCAGAAGGGCATCTCCGCTGCGCAGCGGTCATGAAGCAAAGCCGCCGCTTGTTCCCGTCAGGGTCGAGAGGCTGGTCAATCACCGCTGAGCTCCGTGACGCACTGCTGATGCCCTGCTGATCAAATAGTCGAAGCAAGTCGCGTGCCGGATAGGCGTACCCATGGCGCTGCAGCAAGCGATGCCAGCCTGCACTGGGCCCGTCGCCGCTAAGTTGATGATCACCTGTCCATCATTCTTAGGACAACGTCCGACAACCGACATCCACGGTCGGTTTTGTCGAGTCCGCGACATCGGGCAGTTCGGCCTGGCGGCTGCTGCACAGCCTTCCGGTCGACGAGCGAGGAGATCGCTCGCAGGGCCCGGATTGAGCAACGACGCGATCCACCGAAAGGATCGGGTGTGGTCCGACAAGACCCGCGGCGCTTGCCCGCGATGATCGAAATTATCAACAAGGTCGAGCCGCGCTTCGGTTCGGCGCTGATGGCGTATGCGTTGTATCACTCGCAGCCGCTGCAAGGATTTCCGGTCAGACGAGCGATGCACTCGTGCGCAGCGATCCGGCCGGCGACGAGCCTGACTGTATCGATGCGGTCCAATTCCGGCGTGCACACCTGACCGTCCGCATGCGCTACGACGGCAAGCTCTATCGCACATGGACCTATATTTCCTCGCGAGCCGCTGTCGGAACGTGGTGCCGAGTCCTATGGCGGCCGGTTCATTCCGAGGGCCTGTCGGCTCTACACATCCCTGTCGGTCGGACCGGGAACGCGTGGCAGACTCTCGGCCAGAAACCGCCAGTCGCTGCGCTCGCGTTCGCCTTCCTTGCGCGCGCCGAAGAACTGGATGATCATCTTGCCGTCGGCGCCATAGGCTTCAACGGACGTGACGTGACCGTCCCTCGTCGGCTTGCGCACGGCCCAGACCTCGCGGATGTGATGAGTCCTAAGATGGAGATTGAAGTTCTCGTCGAGCACATTGATCCGCGGCCCGATCTGCTTGACCGACTTGATCGGGCCGGAATGGATCTGGATGCAACCACGATTGCCGACAAAGCACATGATCGGCATCTCGTCTTCGGCCGCCTGTTGGAACAGGGCGCCAACGGCGTCATTGTCGAGCAGCCAGGCGTAATCCTCGTCGGCCATACGCATCGCCTGGCAGCGGCTGAGCTTCAGTGTCTTCAACATATGGTAGAACTGATGCACGTCGCTCAGCCGGCTCCAGTGCTCGCGTAGGTCGTCGACCGTGGCGGCTTGGTCTTGACTCACTGCGTTATCGCGCGCCCCGCTCGCCTCGACCGATATGATCGGCTCCTGGTCGGAGGATACGAGCTCTGCCGCCAGATTCTGATAGGCGTGCAGGTTCGAGGCGGGCCTGAGATGTATTTTGTGCATCGCCTCGCCGGTGGCATCAAAGAATTGCAGGCTGCGGCGGATCTCGGCTTCCTCGCGCTTCTCGACGGCGAAGCCATACGCCCACGCTTTCGGGAAGATGCGCAGGTCGATCTCGTCGCCGAGCACCATGGCATGCGGGTTGCCGGTGACCACTTTGTCGTAAACGCCGATCTTTTTGTGCACGGCACTTTGGTTGCGGGTGACCGCCATCACCTCGCCGACCGCTTCGAGGCCGGTCAGCAGATCATCGACGCGCGGCTCGATGCGCACCGCGCCGTGACCACAATGCGCCGCGACCAATTCGGCTTCCGAAATGCCCAATCGAGCGGCGAGATCATGCTCCCGGATTTTCGGATTGTCTTCGCACGCCCGCCGGATTTCGTCCGGCGACGGTTTCTCGCGCTGGTCCATGTCTTACCCCTGCTTCCACCTAAGTGTGAGGATCAGCTGCCCTGCCGGTGAATCTTCAGCCGATCGGGCGCGCCGTAATGCTCGACCCTGATCTGCTGCTGGCCCGTGAACAAAGTGTCGCTGGACAGCGTGCGCACGTCGTCGCACCCGCGCGAAAACCGGGGGTGCTATCGGAGCGGCGAGACCCGAGTGACACGAGCAGGCAGATGCCGATGGAATCACATCGAGCCGGTCGGTGGCCACCGGGCGGTGGTGAGCGATCGTGGGTGTTGTCGCAATCGGCCAATCGGTCATTCGGATGCCACGGGCGGCGCTGCTTCGCCAAACAAAGCGTGTCTGACCCAGTCCTGACATGTTGCTCCCTTGCTTCGCCCCATCGATCGCGAGGGCACCCACGACACGATTGTGCATCGGCAGTCTCTCGCCGCCTCGCCAGTGGAGCTTCAAAAACCGTGCCAATTGCGCCGAAGCAAGCTCAGAAGAAGTCTTCTGTAATGGTCATTGGTTTAATGTGAGTTCAGCCAACAACTCAGGCCCAACATCCCGCGTGGCGGACCCGACAAACCCGACAGTACGTGTCGGTTGGCCGACACCTTCGCAGCAATGGGCTCACAAGAACCACCGCAGTGTCAGAGATGCCGCGCTGTGTTGAAACATTTTTTCGCTTTGGCACGGTGCATGCAACGTGATGCGCAAGCAGGTCCCGGACTGAGGAGAATGGAGCCATGATTACGCTCACCGACAACGCTGTTGCCGCCATCAAGACTGCTCTTTCCCGCGCCAGCGAGCCGGCGGAAGGCTTTCGCATTATGGTCCAGGCCGGCGGCTGCGCCGGCTTCAAATACTTAATGGGCCTGGAGAGCGTGTCGCGCGAGGGCGACGCGATCACCGAGACAGATGGGATCAAGCTGTTCGTGGACGCGGGCTCCCAACCGCATGTCGCCGGCATGACCGTCGACTTCCTCACCGGGCTCGAATCTTCCGGCTTTGTCTTCGATAACCCCAACGCGCGCGAGAAGTGCGGCTGCGGCAAGTCCTTCAGTTGATCTCCCGAAGCGCCTGTGCGGGTCCATGAAGCGATTGCCGCCGACGGACTCATTTGCGGCAGAGGAGGCTTATATGGCCGGCACAACAGATGTCCCTGTCCTCAAGAACAAGGCAAGGTCGAAGCCGATCTTGGGACCGGCAATCGCTTCAGGTAGGATGCAAAGAACGTCGCCTCCCGAAACAGTTCGGTTCCTGGTGGCACCCAAGCTGCTGGCGGCCAAATCGCGCCACTGCGCCAAATTCGGCTTATCGATAACGTTGTCGTGTTCGGGCGTCCTTACCTGCGGGCTGACGGCGGCGACTGCGGACTTGTCCATGTCGACGCCGATCCGGTCTACGTCAAACTCTCGGGCGTCTGCGCCGGCTGCCAGTTCGGGCCCATCATCATCAACGGCATACGCCAGAGGCTCAATGAGGCGGTCGCGCGCTCGCGTCATTCCGGTCAACTGAGGATCGCACATGAAACCTGTCTACCTCGACAACAACGCAACCACACGGGTTGATCCTGAGGTCGTGCAAGCGATGTTGCCGTTCTTTAGGGATCAATTCGGCAACCCTTCGTCGGCGCACGCTCTTGGCGCCTCAGTCAGTGCGGCGGTGAGAAAGGCGCGGAGGCAGTTGCAAGCTCTGATCGGCGCGGAGTTCGACGATGAGATCACCTTCACCTCGGGTGGGACAGAAAGCGACAATGCAGCGCTTCTTTCGGCGCTCGAGGCGGCGCCCAACCGAACCGAGATCGTGACGTCCGCGGTCGAGCATCCCGCCGTGCTGACGCTCTGCGCGCATCTTGAGAAGACCCGCCGCGTCAAGGTGCACAGGATCCCGGTGGATTGCCGTGGCCGGCTCGACCTCGACGCCTATATGGCCGCCCTCACCCCACAGGTGGCAATCGTCTCGATAATGTGGGCGAACAATGAGACTGGTGTGATCTTCCCCGTGGCCAGGCTTGCCGAGTTGGCCAAGGAAGCGGGCGCCCTTTTCCATACCGATGCTGTGCAGGCGGTCGGCAAGCTTCCGATGGACCTGAAGTCGACCGCAATCGACATGCTGTCGCTCTCCGGCCACAAGCTGCACGGGCCGAAAGGGATCGGCGCGCTTTTCGTAAAACGTGGCGTCAATTTCCACTCGCTGATCAAGGGGGGCCACCAAGAACACAACCGGCGTGCTGGCACCGAGAATACGCCCGGCATAGTCGGGCTCGGCATGGCGGCCGAACTCGCCTTGAAATTCATGGACGACGAGACCACACGGGTAAAGTCGCTCCGCGACCGTTTAGAGGACGGGATTCTCCAGCGCATCCCAAGCACCTGTGTCACTGGAGATCCCCTGGAACGGTTGCCCAACACCGCAAACATCTCCTTCGAACATGTCGAAAGTGATGGAATTCCACTCCTCCTCAGCCGCGTGGGCATCGCGTGTTCCTCCGGCTCTGCCTGCACCTCCGGCTCTCTGGAACCGAGCCATGTCCTGAGCGCGATGAAAACGCCACACGCGGCAGTCCGCTTCTCCTTGGCGCGGGACAACGGCGAAGCGGACGTCGACCGGGTGCTCGAGGTCATGCCGGCAATCGTGGGGAAGCTGCGTAGCTTTCCCAGTCCTGGGCCGGGTAAGCGAAGCTCCGAAGACCTTCAATCCGGTCTATGCCTGAGCGGCAGCAGAACAGGTTACCGTTCATGACCCGTCATGTCTTTCTCAACGACACGACCTTGCGCGATGGCGAGCAGGCGCCCGGCGTCGCCTTTACCACGACGGAAAAGCTGGAGATCGCCCAGTCTCTTGCGGCGGCCGGCGTCACAGAGATCGAGATCGGCACGCCGGTCATGGGCGCCGACGAGATCGAAACAATTCGCGCCGTGGTGGCGCGGCGTCTCCCGGTTCGGCTCTTGGCCTGGTGCCGGATGACGTCGCTGGATCTCGATGCAGCGATCGAGAGCGGCGTCCACGCCGTCAATCTGTCGCTGCCTGCGTCGGACATCCAACTTTCCGCCAAGCTGGGCCTCGACAAGGCGGGAGCGCTCCAGGTCATCGAACGTATGGTCAGGCGCGCAGCCGCCGCCGGCTTCTTCGTCGCGGTGGGCTGCGAGGATGCCTCGCGGGCCAATCGGGATCATCTCGCCCGCGTCATCGAGACGGCTGCACGCGCCGGCGCAAGCCGCGTCAGGCTAGCCGACACAGTCGGCGTTCTCGATGCGTTTTCGACCTTCGAACTTGTCGCCCAGCTCGTGGCGCAGTCTCCAATCGACCTTGAATTTCATGCGCACAACGATCTCGGACTTGCTGCCGCCAACACGCTTGCCGCGATCCGCGCAGGCGCGCGCCATGCGTCCGTCACCGTCCTGGGGCTCGGCGAGCGTGCGGGCAATGCCGCGCTGGAAGAGGTGGCCGCCGCGATGGCGGTCCTCGACGGCGCGGATACCGGCATCGAGCTGACCGCATTGCCCGACCTCGCCGCCCAGGTGGCTTGGGCCGCCCGCCGGCAAACCGCGGCCATTAAGCCGGTCGTCGGCGCCGATGTTTTCACCCACGAATCCGGCATTCACGTCGCAGGGCTGCTGAAGGACTCGCGTACTTATCAGGGGCTCGATCCAGCTCTCGTGGGCCGCTGCCGGCGTATCGTCATCGGCAAGCATTCCGGCGCTACTGCGATTGCCCATGTGCTGAGCGAAAGCGGTCGCGATCTCGACCCGGATCTGGCAGCCGCGATGGTGGCCCGCGTCCGGCGCGAGGCGGCCGAGACCAAATCGACCATCACCGCAACTCAACTGGTCGAACTCTACGATGGAATGTGCAGCGAGGCATCCCTCGCGGAGCTGTGCGGGTCCAGGTCAGCCGTGCGCGAGCGCACCGACACCACAGTTTTCCGACCAGGGAGAATGCAATGAATTGTTCCGCTGACAGCCGCCCTATCGATGTCACCGACATCCTCGCACGACTGAAGCGCCTGTCGGCTGCGGAGGAGTTCTTCGCAGTCCTTGGCGTCTCCTATGATCCGAAGGTGCTGAATGTCTCGCGGCTCCATATCATGAAGCGCGTGGGCCAATACCTTGCCGAAGAAGATTTCTCCGGTCTGCCCGACCAGGTGATTGCCGCGCGGGTGCGCGCGACGCTCGAACGCGCTTACGAGGACTTCGCGATTTCCTCGCCGCTCACGCATCGGGTCTTCAAGGTGCTCAAAGACCACGATCCGAACAAACCTGCCAAGCCGGGCCGCACCTTTGTCCCGTTCGACTCCGTACTGAAGCGGTTCGGACAGGAATGACCGCGACACGGGTTGCGACGCGACAATGTCGAGAAGCCGACAAATCCGGTCATCACCACGGCGCCCTCAGAAGCAACCAAGCGAAGTTCTAGGAATAGGGGGCAGCGCAAAACAGTTGGCACGAATGATGCGCACCAAAGAGATAACCGCCAAGCCCGCATCCGGACAGGAGCCTAGAGAAACCGCCAATGCACATCGTAATCTGCATCAAGCAGGTGCCGGACTCGGCACAGATAAGGGTCCACCCGGTGACGAACACGATCATGCGCCAGGGTGTTCCGACCATCATCAACCCTTACGACCTGTTCGCCCTCGAAGAAGCCCTCAGACTGCGCGACGCCTATGGTGGCGAAGTCACCGTGCTCACTATGGGTCCACCCATGGCAGAGGACGCGCTGCGCAAGGCGCTCGGTTACGGCGCCGACCGAGCGGTGCTCTTGACCGACCGCTATTTTGCCGGCTCCGACACGCTGGCGACCTCCTTCGCCCTTTCCCAAGCAATCGCGAAGGTTGGCGAGACGTTCGGCACGCCAGACCTCGTCTTCACCGGCAAGCAGACGATCGATGGCGACACCGCCCAGGTCGGGCCCGGCATCGCCAAGCGCCTCGGACTCCTGCAGCTGACCTATGTCGCGAAGATCGCCTCCATTGATATTGCTGGGCGCGAGATCAAGGTTGAGCGCCGCTCCGAAGGCGGCACACAGATGCTGAAGAGCAGGCTCCCTTGCCTGATCACCATGCTGGAAGGCACAAACGAGATCCGCCGGGGCTCGATCCAGGACGCCCTGTGCGCCGCGCGCAGCCAGGTCTTGAAATGGAGTGCGGCCGACGCCGGCATTGAGGATCTCACCAAATGCGGCCTGCGCGGTTCACCGACGGTGGTCAAGCGCGTTTTCGCGCCTCCTGCGCGAGCGGAAAAGGCGGCAAAAATCGACACCGCCGAGATGGCCTTGCGCGATGTCGCTGACGAACTCATCACGGCAATCTTCACCCGCCAGCCGGCATTGGAACATGAGCTCGCCTTCAACGGCGGCGCGTGAGAGGGCAAGGAGCAGACGATGTCGACCGCGAACCGAGAAACCCCTCGCCCTGCCGCCGGCCGTGCCGGCATAAAGAAGGAGCTGCCCGCGCATTTCAAGGACTACCGGCACGTTTGGGTTTTCATCGAGCTCGAACGCGGCCAGGTCCATCCCGTATCATTCGAACTGCTCGGCGAAGGCCGCAAGTTAGCAGACAAGCTTCAGGTCCAGCTTGCGGGCGTCGTGCTTGGACCGCCGGGAGAGGCCATCGGGAACGCCGTTGCCGAAGCGTTCGCTTATGGCGCCGACCTTGTCTACATCGTCGAGGCGCCGCTGCTCGCCGACTATCGGAACGAGCCATTCACCAAAGCGATGACGGATCTGGTCGATACCCACAAACCCGAGATCCTTCTTCTCGGCGCCACCACACTCGGCAGGGATCTTGCCGGCTCCGTGGCGACGACCTTGCAGACAGGGCTCACGGCCGACTGCACCGAACTCGATGTGGATACCGACGGTTCGCTCGCCGCCACCCGTCCGACTTTCGGCGGTTCCTTGTTGTGCACGATCTATACGCTCAATTTCCGCCCCCAGATGGCGACAGTGCGACCGAGGGTCATGCCCATGCCGCAGCGGGCGGATAAACCGGTTGGGCGTGTCATCCGGCACAAGCTCTCGGTAGCCGAGGACGAGATCGTTACCAAAATCCTCGGCTTCCTGCCGGATAGTCAGTCGGCAAAGGCAAATCTTGCCTATGCCGACGTCGTGGTTGCGGGAGGCCTCGGTCTAGGCGCGGCGGAGAACCTGCAGCTTGTGAAGAATCTCGCGCGAGCAATCGGCGCCGAGCACGGCTGTTCGCGCCCGTTGGTCCAGAAGGGCTGGATGCCAGCTGATCGGCAGATCGGCCAAACTGGCAAGACCATCCGGCCGAAGCTTTACATAGCGGCCGGGATTTCCGGCGCCGTCCAGCATCGGGTTGGCGTCGAGGGGGCGGATCTCATCGTGGCCATCAACACCGACCCGAACGCGCCGATTTTCGATTTCGCTCACCTCGGGATCGTCACCGACGCGATCCGCTTCCTGCCCGCACTGACGGAAGCCTTCACCCGGCGGCTGTCGCCCCACAGTCGCGACAAGCTTGCGAGCTAAGGGATGGACATGATTGAGGAACAATTCGACGCCATTGTTATTGGGGCCGGCATGTCCGGAAACGCAGCTGCTTACACCATGGCCAGCCACGGCCTGACGGTGCTGCAGTTGGAGCGGGGTGAATATCCGGGCTCCAAGAATGTCCAGGGTGCCATCATGTACGCGAACATGCTGGAGAAGATCATCCCGGATTTCCGGGACGATGCGCCTCTCGAGCGGCATTTGGTTGAACAGCGGCTTTGGGTGATGGACGACACATCCCATACCGGGATTCACTATCGGTCGGACGACTTCAATGAGGCGAAGCCCAACCGCTACACGATCATCCGTGCCCAGTTCGATAAATGGTTTTCGCGTAAGGTGCGCGAGGCCGGCGCGACGGTTCTGTGCGAGACGACGGTGACGGAACTCATCCGTGACGCCAAGGACAGGGTGATCGGCGTCCGCACAGACCGGGCCGGCGGAGCCATCTACGCGGACGTGGTCGTCCTCGCAGAAGGTGTATGCGGACTGCTTGGCACGCGGGCCGGCCTGCGCGAGATGCCGAAGCCGCAAACCGTGGCGCTCGCCGTCAAGGAAATGCATTTCCTGCCCGAAGAGGTCATTGAGCAGCGGTTCGGCCTCAAAGGCGATGAAGGCTGCGTGATCGAGGCGGTGGGCACGACCTCCCGCAGCATGGCCGGGCTCGGCTTCCTCTACACCAACAAGGAGTCGATCTCACTGGGCATTGGCTGCCTCGTCTCCGATTTCGCCGCGATGGTCGAGAGCCCTTACGCCCTCCTCGACGCCTTAAAAACCCATCCTTCGATCCGGCCGCTGATCGCCGGCTCGGAAGTGAAAGAATATTCCGCGCATCTCATTCCCGAAGGCGGCTACAAGGCTATTCCGCAGCTCTTTGGCGACGGTTGGGTCGTGGTCGGCGATGCCGCGCAACTGAACAACGCCATTCACCGCGAGGGTTCGAACCTCGCCATGACCTCCGGCCGCATCGCGGCTGAGGCAATCATCGAGGTCAAGAGCCGCAACGGTCCTATGACCAAACGGAATCTCGCCCTTTACAAAGCCATGCTGGACAAGTCCTTCGTGGTCAAGGACCTAAGGAAATACAAAGACATGCCGGCCTTGCTCCACACCAATTCCTGCAATTACTTCACGGCTTATCCGCGGTTGATGTCGCAAGCCGCGCAGAACTTCATGCGTGTCGACGGCACGCCGAAGATCGAGAAGGAAAAGGCGACCACGGCGGCCTTCATCAAGGCGCGCTCGCGCTGGGGGCTGGTCAGCGACGCGGTCCGCCTTGCATTGGCGTGGCGCTGAGGGGAGACGAAATGACGATCGCAGTGACGAAGTCACGTGTCGAGGACAAGCTTTACCAGAACCGCTACTTGGTGGATTCTGGCCGTCCGCATATCAAAGTGCGACCGCACGAGAGGCCAAGCGCGAACTTGCTCGCGCTGACCCACGTCTGCCCCGCGAAATGTTATGAGTTGAACGACAAAGGTCAAGTGGAGATCACTGCCGACGGCTGCATGGAGTGCGGCACCTGCCGGATTTTGTGCGAGACCAGTGGCGAGATCGAGTGGAACTATCCACGCGGCGGCTTCGGAGTCCTCTTCAAATTCGGATGAGGACGCACGCACCGTATCAAGAGGGTCAATCTTGGTACACCTGAGGTCGCGACCAACGCCAAGTCTATCTTTGCTTGAATTGCCGCGCCACGAAGAGAAGCTCGTGAATACTGTGCTTTCACAATTCACACTCAGACACAAAAGGAGGAGCACTCTGGACGACAACCGCTGAGGTGTTTCCATGGCTCACGTACCGCAAGATCGGGTCGACGAGGTAGCACCTCGGGATACCCGCCCTGAACCGCCCATCAAAAGCATGCCCCAAGCAGATATCGCGCTCAGGGGACTCTACGCGATATCGAAGGTGCTGACCGCCCCCAGCGAGCTGGAGATTACGCTCGCCAATGTCGTGAACATCCTGCCTTCGTTTCTGCAGATGCGTCACGGAGCAATCGTCGTCCTGGACGCTGAAGGAGAGCCGGAGATTGCCGCAACCGCCGGCAATACCCACGCACCTCAATCAGGCATTCGCCGCGTCATACCACAGGCCATAACAGATCAAATCGTCGCTACGGGGACGCCACTCTTCATACCGGACGTCCGCAAGTCCCAACTATTTCAGGCTGACCTTCAAACATCTTCGAGCAGCGGCACCATCCCAATTGCCTTTATCGGTATCCCGCTAAAGGCTGATCATAAAATCCTTGGGACATTGTCGATCGACCGCGCCGGAGGCGGCGCCACCGACTTTCGCGACGACGAGGACACATACTTCCTGACGATGGTCGCCAACCTTGTCGGCCGGACGATCCGTCTCCATCGCATCCTGAGTACAGATCGTCAGCGGTCTGTCCATGAGCAATGGAGACCGGAGAAATCGCCCAACGAGGGGAGGACCTACGACCCTGCCCGGCATGCGGATGTCAAAATCGACGGGATCATCGGGGAAAGCCCCGCACTCAAGCAGGTGCTCGAAACCGTCTCGGTCGTAGCAGGTACCAATTCCACCGTGCTACTGCGGGGTGAAAGCGGCACAGGCAAGGAATTCTTTGCGCAAGCCATCCATAAGCTCTCACGTCGGAGGAAGAAGTCTTTCGTCAAATTGAACTGCGCCGCACTGTCTGAAAGCGTTCTGGAGTCAGAACTGTTTGGGCATGAAAAGGGCGCTTTCACGGGTGCTATCTCCCAGCGCGCCGGTCGTTTTGAATTGGCAAATGAGGGAACGCTGCTACTTGATGAAATCGGCGAGATTTCGCCGGCCTTTCAAGCCAAGCTGTTGCGTGTCTTGCAGGAAGGCGAGTTGGAGCGAGTCGGCGGCACCAAAACGCTACAGGTCGACGTGCGCCTCATATGCGCCACCAACAAGGACCTCGAGACGGCCGTCATAAAAGGGGAGTTCAGGGCCGACCTTTATTACCGCATCAATGTGGTGCCAATTATCCTGCCTCCGCTCAGAGAGCGACCCGGCGATATTCCACGCCTTGCGAACGCCTTCCTCAATCGATTCAACAAGGAGAACGATCGGGCACTCGCCTTCGCGCCGTCGGCCCTTGACCTGATCTCGCAATGCTACTTCCCTGGTAACGTCCGCGAGCTGGAGAACTGCGTCCAAAGGACGGCCACACTTGCGCGTTCAAGGACGATCACGCCATCCGATTTCGCCTGTAAGAAGAGCCAGTGCCTTTCCTGGCTCCTCTGGAAGCGAGCCGACCGCTCGAATGGCGGCAATATCATCGACGATCTCGCACGGGTCAACGCAGGGCCTGTCGGATTGCGGCTGCCGGCCAGTCGCATCGGTGCCTCCGCAGGCAACGTATCTCCCCTTGCGGCCGGCGATCCGAACGATCCCGCTTGTCCCCCGCGTCTGACGGAACGCGACCGGCTGATCGACGCGATGGACAAGGCCGGTTGGGTTCAGGCCAGGGCGGCTCGTATCCTCGGCCTCACGCCGCGGCAAATCGGCTACGCGCTGCGCCGACATGGCATCGAGGTGAAGAAATTCTAGACGTCGTGATGACGTCAAACGTAAGCCCGGAGTAGTCTCCCTCACACTCTGCGCGCCCAAGGCTGGTAACCTTCGCGACCCGATTTGCTTGTCCACTGTCGGAAGCCCGACAAAGGTTTGTCGGAGCAATCCGACGGAATCCGACACGAAAGCCAATTCGTGAACCAAAACCGCTCTTTGAGCTGGCATAGCTCTTGCGGTTTGAACTGCGACATTCACCCAGCAACGGAGCCGTTCGATGTCCGCACCGGCAATTTCGCTTGAGAGCCTCAGCACGACATTCGATGACCAGTTGCTTGCCACCGTGAAAGCCGGTGGCTGCGCGTCTTCGTCCTGCGGCTCGTCGATAAAGCCGGACGACACGGATCCGGCTGTCTGGGACAAGATCAAGGATCACCCCTGCTTTTCAGAAGAGGCGCATCACTATTTCGCGCGCATGCACGTCGCGGTCGCGCCCGGCTGCAATATCCAGTGCAACTACTGCAATCGCAAATATAACTGCGCCAACGAAAGCCGGCCTGGGGTGGTCTCCGAAAAGCTGACGCCCGACCAGGCGCTACGCAAGGTGATCGCGGTCGCCAACGAGGTGCCGCAACTTTCCGTGCTCGGCATCGCCGGACCTGGCGATGCCTGTTACGACTGGAAGAAGACGAAGGCAACGTTCGAACGAGTCGCCAGGGAAATCCCAGACATCAAGTTTTGCATCTCCACGAATGGGCTCGCGCTGCCGGACCATGTCGATGAGCTTGCCGACATGAATGTCGATCACGTGACGATCACCATCAACATGGTCGACCCTGAGATCGGTGCAAAGATCTATCCTTGGATCTTTTACGACCATCGCCGCTACGTCGGCATCGAAGCCGCCCGGATCCTGCACGAGCGGCAGATGTTGGGCCTGGAGATGCTGACTGCGCGCGGCATCCTCACCAAAATCAATTCAGTGATGATCCCCGGCGTGAACGATGAGCATCTGATCAAGGTGAATAGATGGGTCAAGGAGCGAGGCGCGTTCCTGCACAACCTCATGCCGCTGATTTCGGACCCGGCGCACGGCACGCACTACGGACTGAGCGGGCAACGCGGCCCAAACGCAATGGAGATGAAGGCTCTTCAGGATCGTGTCGAAGGCGGCGCCCAGTTGATGCGCCACTGCCGGCAGTGCCGGGCAGATGCCGTCGGCCTGCTCGGAGAGGATCGTGGCCAGGAATTCACAGTCGACCGGATTCCCGGCGAGGTCACCTACGATGCCAGCAATCGCAAGGCCTATCGGGAGCTGGTCGCGGAGGAGCGCCGTGATCACGTGGCGGCTAGGAGAGAAGCGATCGGATTGGTCAAGGCAGCGAGCCCCGGCAAGTCCCTTCTCTTCGCGGTGGCGACCAAGGGCGGCGGCCGCGTCAATGAACATTTCGGCCATGCGAAGGAATTCCAGGTTTATCAAGCCTCGCCGAGAGGGATCAGTTTTGTCGGGCATCGGAAGGTGGAGCAGTATTGCCTCGGCGGCTGGGGCGGAGAAGCCGCCCTCGATGGCGTCATCGCTGCGCTTGAGGGCATAAATGTCGTGCTGTGCGCCAAGATCGGAAACTGCCCGCAGGATCAGCTCGCCGACGCTGGAATCCAAGCCACCGACGCATATGCCCACGACTATATCGAGACCGCAATCAGCGCGATTTACGCGGCCGCGTGTGGGACCCCCGCACTCGCGGCGACGGCCTGAGCGCGTCTCATTCATTCGGACCAGGAGTTAAAATGGCTTTCAAGATCATCGCATCCCAATGCACCCAATGCGGCGCCTGCGAATTCGAGTGTCCCTCCGGCGCGATCAAGTTCAAAGGCGAGAGCTATGTGATCGAGCCGCAAAAGTGCACCGAATGCGAGGGGGTCTTCGATGCGCAGCAATGTGCCTCGGTATGCCCGGTGCCGAAGACCTGCGTTCCTGCGTGACGGACATTGGGCTTCCGACATGGTCGGGGCTGCCTGCGCAGGACGCCTGGAACGCCTTGTTCACAATCTGCAGCCTCAAGAGAAATCAGGGAACGGACATGTCGCTCGGACGCGAAGAGGAGGTCGAAATCCGCAGGCCTCCACGATTCATGCCGGGAGAGCGGGTACGTGCCACTCGCCACATAAAGAATGACGGCACCTATCCTGGCAGGGAGATCGGCGAAAATCTCGTGCGGAAGGGCGACGAGGGATATGTGCGCGACATTGGCACCTTTCTCCAGCAGTTCTTCATCTATGCGGTCGAATGGATCGACCGTGGCACCGTCGTCGGCATGCGAGCGCGTGAACTGATGAGCCTCGACAAAGCCGAGGCGCCCTGCAGTGCTGATAGCAATACCAATGAAGGGACGGCCAGATGAAAGTGATGATCCGCAGGACCGATGCTGGCTTGTCGGCGTATGTCCCGAAGAAGGACCTCGAAGAGCCGATCATCAAGCTCGAGAAGGAAGAGTTGTGGGGCGGAACTGTGACGCTCAGGAACGGGTGGCGGCTCCTCCTACCCGATCTTCCACGGGATACGCGTCTGCCGATCACCGTCGAGGCAAGGAAGGTTTCCGAAGAGGACTGATGCTGCCCCTTGATAGGTGCGTCGCGAGGAACGAGCATGAACACGATCCTGACATCGGGCCACCTCGTCATCGTGCGGGACAGTTTTGCCGAAAAGCTGCTTGACCTGGCGAAGGAAGCGCTCGCCGCCGATGAGGTGATCCCCTATCTCGGTCCGGGTCTTCTTGGGTTCAACTGTGCGGAACCGCCTGTGCCGCATACGCCGGAGCTCGTTGCCGCGGCACTCAATGCGCGGGCGCCGGCCCCTTCCAGGATCCGCACCAATATGTGGTCGGTTGCGCAGTTCATCGAACAGCGCCGGCATCGCCGGACGCTTCAAGCTTGGATGACCGACATATTCGCAGCGCCGGTGGCGCCGACCCTCCTCCACGCCTGGCTCGCAAGGCTGCCGCTCTCCCTCATCGTCGACAGCTGGTACGACGGCGCGATGCGCACGGCTCTCGTAGAGACCGGCCGAACGGACGTCGTTGAGATACAAGGCGTCACGCGGGCGAACGAAATCGGTAACATTTGGACGAAAACCTACGATTTGTCCGGGAGGGAACTCGACCCCCGATCGGGGGAAAAGACGGTTCTCTATACACCTCACGGGAGTATTAGGCCTGCGCAAAACTTTCTCGTCGCAGATTCCGACTATGTCGAAGTCCTGACCGAAATCGATATCCAGACACCGATCCCAGACGTGGTGAAGGAAGGGCGCATCACCCGTGGATTTTTCTTCGTTGGCTGCCGCTTCAACGATCAGATGCTGCGCACCTACGCCAGGCAGATCATGAAGCGCTCCCGAGGTCCACATTGCGCGGTAATGGACGCGGAAACGCTGACCAGAAACGAAGCGCGTTTCCTTGCGGCAAGCGGAATCACGGTGATCGACATGCCAGTAAGTGAAGCCGCGGCTCGGCTTATAGGAACGCGCCCTGCTGCAGGTGGTGGACAGGATTAACAATGGCGGGCCCTTTTGATGATTAGTCCTTCGGCTTGCCTCGAAGGCGCAAAATGCAGTCGGGAATACACCCGTGAGCAGTGATGCTATCGGCAGCGCAACGAACGCTCTGAATTCGTTGACCCATGTGGAAGCGGCGCGCTGGGGCCGGGATTTGAGTACGCTGTTGCGCATCACGCGTATGAATTTGCGGCACCCCTGGCAGGTCGCCTTCGCTATGGGCTCGACGGTCCTGGCGGCAATCCTCCAGTTGCTCATTCCCCAGCTTCTCGGCCGGGCCGTCGACCTGACCCAGACAGCCATCGGGGGCGGTGGCGCGGGGACTGCGGCAGGACAAGCGCTCTGGACCCCTGCTCTCCTGCTGCTCGCCGTCAGCGCGCTACGCGGCCTTTTCACGATGGCGCAGAACTATTTTGCCGAAGCCGTCGGGCATCATGTCGCGTACGAACTGCGGCTCGCCTACTACGACAAGATCCAGCGTCTCAGCTTTTCCTTTCACGACCGGGTCCATTCAGGCGATCTGATCACCATCGGAATGCTCGATCTCCAAGGCGTGCGGATGTATTTTTCCACCGCGCTCGTTCGCGTGCTCCTGCTCACCATGCTGATCGGGATCGGCGCCTACATGATGATCTCGACCGATCCCATGCTCGGCCTGGTCGCGCTGAGCTTCGTGCCTTTTGTCGCCTGGCGCTCATCGGCCACACAGCTTAGGCTGCGCGCCACCTGGCTCGACCTGCATGAGCGGCTTTCGGTACTAAGCCGCGTGATGGAGGAAAATCTCGCAGGCATCCGCGTGGTCCGCGCTTTTGCGGCTCAAGCCTATGAGATGCTGAAGTTCGACGGCGCTTCCAAGAACGCGCTCGACCTCGCCCACGACCGCGTTGACATCTACGTGCCCAGCACGTCGGCGATGACCTTGTCCTTCTTTTTCGCAATGGGATTGGTGCTCTGGATCGGTGGCAGCAAGCTCGTCGCTGGCGAGATCAGCGTCGGAACGGTGGCGACCTTCCTAACCTTCATGACAATCCTGCAAATGCCAGTCCGCCAGATCGGCCTCATGGTCAATGCCTTTGCCCGCGCTTCTAGCTGCGGTTCGCGGCTTTTCGGTCTCCTCGACCAGGAGATCACAATCAGGGATGCTCTCGAGGCCAGACCGCTCGAGATAAGCGACGGCACTCTGCGCTTCCACAATGTCTCGTTTGCTTACCCCAGCGCCGAAACCCGCGCCATTTTGAAGAACCTCAGCTTTGAGGCCCGTAGAGGCGAGACGATCGCGATCGTCGGTCCGCCGGGTTCGGGCAAATCGACGATGGCTCATCTGGTCCCTCGCTTTTACGACGTGACCGGTGGCGCCATCACGCTGGACGGCCAGGACATACGCAATGTCACCCTCGCGACGCTTCGCAAGGCGGTCGCCGTCGTACAGCAGGATGCATTCCTATTCACCACCACGATCGAGAACAACATCGCTTATGGCGATCCCTGGGCGAAGAGACAGCGAATAGAACGCGCTGGCGAATTCGCCCAGCTCCACAACTACATCCTCGGGCTCCCAGCAGGCTACGAGACGGTCGTGGGCGAACGCGGCGTCTCTCTCTCTGGCGGCCAGCGCCAGCGTCTCACGATTGCTCGCACCATGATGCTGCGCCCCTCCGTCGTCGTTTTCGACGACTCAACGGCCGCGATCGATGCCGGCACCGAGCAGCGCATCCGCGCGGCGATGCGGCGCTTCGCCAAGGATCGGGTGACGATCATCATCGCGCACCGGCTGAGTGCGCTTATGCATGCCGATCAGATCCTTTTTGTCGATAACGGCGAAATCGTAGAACGCGGCACGCATCAAGAGCTTTTGGCGAAGCGGGGACGCTACAGGGCCCTTTACGATCTCCAGACGCGCCCGGGTGATGACAATATGACCCAGTATGGGGGCGCCCGCTGATGGCGCAGGGCCGCGCCGGCGAAGTCGAAGCCGAACGTGACGACGGCAGACGCCCTCCGCGCGCGGTTGTCGGCTCGCACCGCATCGAGGAGGAGATGTTCGGCCGGGCTTTCGACAAGAGCATCCTCCGGCGCATCTGGGCTTTCGTCCGTCCCTATCGGGCCAGGGTAGTCATCACGATTGCAGCAATGCTGATCTTTACCGGGACGCAGCTTCTCATCCCGTTGATCATCCGCTACGCGCTCGACCAGGGCATGAACCCGGCAAGGACCGATCGCTCAGCCCAGCTCGCGGCCGTCGGCGCGTTCGTTTTGGCGATTTTGGTCAATTTCGCTGCCGGCTACATGCAGGAAACCGTGGTTGGGAAAGTGGCCGAAACTGTCCTGTTCGACATCCGCCGCGCCATGTTTGGCCATCTGCAGAAGGTTTCGCTCTCCTTCATGGACAAGACCGAGGTCGGACGCCTCATGTCGCGCCTGCAAGGCGACGTCAACTCCATACAGGAATTCCTCGAAACCTCGGTATATTCCGTAGGCGATGTTGCGCTTCTCTTCGGCATCGTTTTCGTAATGCTGTGGCTCGACTTCCGCCTCGGCCTCCTGACGCTCTCGGTTCTGCCGGTCCTGGTGATCGTCCGCATTGTCTGGCTGCCGCGTGCCCGCGACGCCTTCATGGCCGCACACGAGACTAATTCAGTCGTCAACGGCGCGCTGGCCGAAGCCATTCACGGCGTGCGCACCGTCCAGTCAATGGACCGCCAGCAGGTGAATTTCATCCTTTTTGACGACAAGGCCCATGCCAACCTCAGGACCCACCTGATCGCTGCCAAATATGCACTGGTCATGGTGCCTATCGTCGATGGCCTCACCGGCCTCGCCATGGCCGCCGTTATTGTGGTCGGCGGCTCGATGGTCATGAATGGCCGCATAGATGTGGGCGTATTGGTTGCCTACCTATTTTACATCCAGCGCTTCTTTGACCCGATCCGCTCACTCACCCTGCAATATTCGGTCATGCAGCGCGCCATGGCCTCAGGCAAGCGCCTGACCGATGTGCTCGACGTCAAGATCGATGTTCAGGACAAACCCAATGCCGAGGTGCTTTCGCCCGAAATGGACGGCTCGGTCGAGTTCAGGGACGTCACCTTCGGCTACAATCCGAACCGTTCGGTGCTGAAAAATGTCTCCTTCCGGGTCAATCCCGGCGAGACGGTCGCACTGGTCGGGCCGAGCGGTTCTGGCAAATCGAGTGCGATGGCCCTGGTCCACCGCTTCTATGATGTTCAGCAGGGCCAAGTTCTGGTCGGCGGATATGATGTGCGCGATCTCACCCAGGAATCGCTCGGCCGCCAGGTCGCCATGGTGCTGCAGGAGCCATTCCTGTTCACCGGGACGGTCTTCGAGAACATTCGATACCACAAGACAGAGGCCACGCGAGACAAGGTGATGGAGGCGGCCAAGGCGGTCGGCGCCCACGACTTCATCATGAGCCTCGCCGATGGGTATGAGACCCAACTTGGCGAACGCGGCGACAACTTATCTCTCGGCCAGCGCCAGCTCATCAGTTTCGCTCGCGCCCTCGTCGCCGACGCCAAGATCCTCGTGCTCGACGAAGCTACCGCCAACATCGACAGCTACACGGAAATGCAGATTCAGAAGGCTCTGATAAAGCTGCTTGAAGGGCGCACTGGCCTCGTCATCGCCCACCGTCTTGCCACGATCCGGGGTGCCGACCGCATCATCGTGCTTCAGAATGGCCAAGTTATTGCGACTGGCAACCACGATCAGCTAATAGCCATGGGGGGTCTGTATTCCAAACTCTACAATCTCAACTACGCCTCCTTTGACGATATTCCAGAACACGATACGACCGTACAAGCCGGCTCCCAGACCTGACGTCTTGGCGGCCTTGTGGTACTGACATTGACTTCGGGCGTGCCGGCGGACACTCAGGCCGCCGCAGACGAGGAAGCAGGCAGCATTCATGCAAAGCACTCGCGCGGATCGTGAAGACCGGCTGCGAACGATTCCCTCCAGCGTCGTTATCCGACCGCGGTGCACGCCGCGACATCGGGCGAACTCGCTCCAGGTGGTGTCGCTCGGCGTAGCAAAGCCGCTCGCGAGCGCGCCCTCAACAGCGCCGTAGCGAGTGACGGCTTTGCTACCGCCGAGCCGCTGATGAAGCTGGATGCGGGAGCCGCCACCGGCGCCGCCCCGGTCGAGAAGAACCTCTTGCGGCGGGCTATGGGCAACGACTAGCGCGAGCGCGACGAGCAGATGCGTGCCGGCATCGTGACGCGCTCGGCCATCATCTCCTTAGGATCGTGCAGTCTCACACCGTGCCCAGATGCCGGCCAACGCACAAACCTGGTAATCTGTGCCGCCGGCTCGTCGTCAGTTTGGCCTCCCTCACGATTTCCCAATCCCCACCACGTGCACGCTCGAGCAATGTGAGGGAGCGCAGTTACAACGATTTACCTTCGGATCAGACCGCGAATTTCATGGTCAGCCAAGTCGAGCCATGATTTCGGATTGAATGGTCGTCGCGGTGTACAGGGAAGCATCTAGCGGCAGATTCCCAAATGCCAGTTGACAAAGAAGGTAGTTAGCACCTGCCTCTTCCAACTGACTGAGCAGAGCTTCTCGCACAGACGCTGCTGATCCTACCACGCACAATTCACTCTCGACTGCCGCATCGAAGGTCAGCGGCAGGTTGGGTGGAGTGGGGATAGCGTTAAGCTCGTAAAGGAATTGGAAGCTCTTGAGCCATCTTTCGTAAGCAGGTGCCGCGAGCGAATAGGCATGTGTGTCACAACGCCCAACCACGACCATGCGGAGCAATCCCATAAATGGCGCTCGATCGCCCGCGCCAGTGTTGTCCTCTTGATAGGCGCGGAACGCATCAGTAGTTTTGCGAACAGAAGAGGAAGGTCCTACACACGCGATATTTGCTCCATTCGCAGCGGCCCAGGCTGCGGACTCGGGTCGATTGGCGGCGACCCATGTCGGCGGATGTGGACGCTGATGAGGTCTTAGCGTCAAAGGAACGTCATTGAGCTCAAAATGGCGGCCTTGATAGCACAGCGTGCCAACCTTCATGGCATTAACAAGTATTTCAACAAGAATTTCGCTGGCTTCCGCATAGCGGCCCGGCACCGCGTCCGCACCAATCCCGAAGTAACCCAATTCGATCGGGAGAGCACCGCGCCCTATGCCCAGTTCGAGCCTGCCACCGCTCAACTGGTCCAGCATACAGATCTCTTCGAACGCACGCAGCGGATGATAAAGCGCAAGCAGCATAACCAAGGGTCCGAGACGCAGGCGCCGGGTGCGCTGGGCGACGCTCGATAAGAACAGATTCGGCGATGGACCTCTCCCATGGGGGGTACAGTGGTGCTCTGCGAGATGATAGGCATAGAACCCTAGCTGATCGCACGCCTCTGCTAATATCAGCCGATCTTCGTACTGCCGGGCGATATCGAGGCCGTCCTCGTCCAGATGATCGAAGATGCCGAAGGCTAGGTTTGAAGGAAAGACGTTTGTCACTCGATATTGTCCCCGATTTTAAAGAAAAATGTTGTCGTGCTTGGGTGACCAAGCAAGTCTAAAGATAGCAATGTGTGATATCGGATTAGCGTCAGCGTACCGAACGAGCAGAGCCTGACGCTCCCCTGCCTGTGGTGCTTGGTATGCTTAAGCTTCCAAGTATATCGCGAGCGGCAGCAAGAAATGCATCCAATTGCTCTTTTGTGCCGATGCTGACGCGGATGCAATGTTCCAAACCATTGTCCGGAAAGTAGGCAACGAGTATCTTTTGCCTTTCCAAGGCTGCTTGCCACCATGAGCCGTCCTGTCCCGCTGGCACACGGGCTAGCAAGAAATTTGCGTGGGAGGGCGTTACGGAAAATCCAAGTTGCGACAGTGCGGCTGTCACTCGCTGTCGTTCATGTCTGATGTGCTTGTGGTTCTCTGCGTAGGCGCCGCGATGCGCAAGCACGCTGATACCAACCGCATGCCCGATCACGTTCATGTTGAAGACGTTCTGGATGTTGCGCAGCCTGCCAATAATCTCAGGGTGACCGAAACCGAAACCGACGCGAATGCCGGCGGCGGCATAGCTCTTCGAAAATGTTCTCAAGATCAGAAGGTTCGAATAACGGTTGATGAGGCGCAGCCCGTGATCGGGTGCAAAGTCGACATAGGCCTCATCAAGGACGACCAGGCGATCCGATTGTGCCACGAGGCGTTCGATATTGCTTATCGAGAGGAATGTTCCGGTCGGATTGTTTGGATTGGCCACCAGAATGAACTTGGCGTCTTTTGCCGGACCGGAAAGCAATTGCTCCATTGGCAGCGAATGAGTTTGACATCCGATCTCGAGAAACTCAGCACCATGCAACATGGCAAGTTTGCGGTTGAACGAAAACCCTGGCGATATCATCGCCACCTTGTCGCCAGGGGCGAGGAAAGCTCTGTAGATGAGTCCGAGCAGTTCAGACGACCCGTTGCCTGCGATGACCTGATCCGTGGATACCCCATAGGTATTGGACGCTGCTTCCCTCAAGCTGATGTTATCGTCGTCCGGATACAGATACTGGCGATTGAGGGCCGCCACTGCACTTTGCATTATGATTGGCGGCAACGGAAACGGGTTCTCATTCGTATTCAGCTTGACAAAACTTCTGTCCGGCGCTGGTCCGTTGGACGGCAGAGCATCTAACTGTCGCGTCCCTTGCGGAAGAGACGAAAGCACAGCTTGCAGTTTTGCATCGGACATATTTTATCTCCGTTTCAGTCGCACAGGGCATCCGTATGAGCTCGCAACGAGAGCAACATGGCGGACGGATTGACGATGGCAGCGTCGCCTTTCACAAGATGGTCGCAACGCCGGCTGCCACGGGATTTCGGCCAGGCTGTCCTCGGTCGGATCGACTTGACGCGGACGCGGATCTGCATCCCTGCGCGGGCCAAGCCGCTAAGCGGTCTCAGCTAATCCGCCTGAGTCATGCTTTCACAGACGCTTGACCTCGATGCCGTATTTCCTCAGCACGTAGCCAATCTGGCGCGGGGTCAGTCCAAGCAGGCGCGCCGCCTTTGCCTGCACCCAGCCACATCTTTCCATGGCAGCAATGACGCGCTCGGCGTCGGTGGTCCTCGCGCCCAATGAGTGGGTTGCTCCGGCAGGCGGGACTGTGGTGGCGGCCGAACGAGCGGCCGCATCCGGCGGCGTGGCCGGATTCACTGCCTCTGGGAGGATTGGCGCTGGTTGCAGCGCGGCCTTGCCCGATCTGCTCTTCCGCAGCGCCTCGGCAAAGCATTGGTCGTGGGAGCACGCAAAGTCGTTTCTCCCGATTGATCGTCCCTCCGCCAGGATCGCTGTCCGGTGCACGCAATTTTCAAGCTCGCGAATGTTGCCGGGAAATTCACATTTCATCAGTACTTCAATCGCACGCGGATCGAAGGTCAGCGTACGGCCGTTCTCATCGTTGAAATTCTTGAGAAACTCAGCTGCGAGGAGCGGAATATCGCTGCGCCTTTGGCGTAACGCCGGCACCAGCAAGGGAACCACGTTGATGCGATAATATAGGTCGGCGCGGAACTCATTCCTTGCAACCGCCTCTTCAAGGTTCCTGTTCGTGGCGGCAATCACGCGAACGTCGACCTTGATGGTCTGGTTGCTGCCGACGCGCTCAAACTCCTGCTCCTGCAGCACGCGCAATAGCTTTGCCTGGAAGGAGGCCGAGATCTCGCCGATCTCATCCAGAAACAACGTCCCCTTGTCGGCGAGCTCAAAGCGACCCTTGCGGGAATTGAACGCGCTTGTGAAGGCACCCTTCTCATGACCGAACAATTCGGATTCCAGGACTGTCTCTGGCAGCGCTGCACAATTGAGTTTGATGAAGGGCCGCTTGGCGCGCGGCGACAACTCGTGAATTGCCTTCGCGACCAGCTCCTTCCCGGTACCGGATTCGCCTCGCAACAGAACCGTGGTCTTTGCCTTAGCTACCACTGCGATCTTCTCGAGCAGCGCGCTTAGCGCCGGACTGTCGCCAATCATTCCCTTGACCTGAACCTTCTTGCGCTGCGGTGCAGGGTGCTTGACATCAGAGAATTGCGTTTGCAGCCGATCTTCCACCTCCGTCGGTCGTTCGCGGTCGCCCGCGGAGAAGCGGTGCAACTTGACTGTCTGTCCCACCATGTTGGCGATCATGGTGAGCAGCCGGACATCATAATCGAGCCGATACGTTGACCTGCTGTCCAAGGCGCGGTCGATAGTCAGCGTGCCTACGGCGTTCCCATCAACACGAATGGGAACGCCGATGAACGACACGGGGTCGGAGGCCCCAAGCACCTCTATGTCAGCGGCAGTGAAGGCCGAATGCACCGCTATGTTCTCGGCGACGAGCGGCGTGTCCGTCGTCACAATCCGATCGATTGCCTCGCGCGGCAGACGCATCCGGGAGCGCTCATCGCTGTTCTCGTCGCAGCCGGTGACTACGGTGATGTCCAGTATGCCCTCAGCGTCGAAGAGAGCGATGATGCCGTGCCGCATCTGCACAAACGAGGGCAGGAGATCGACGACCTTGGCCAACGTGACTTCGAGCCGGGCGGGGTCGGTGAGTACTTTCGATATTTCGAAGATGCCGGTAAGCGCGCGCTCGTGCGATGGCACAAAAGGGACCGCGGTGTTCGTCTCGGACTTTGGGTAAGCCCTTTTCGCATCCGGAAGCGAAATGCGGCACTCGCTGGCATTTTGTTCTGATTTGGGAATGTTGTGGTGCATATGATCCTCGATCTCGCGCCATGAAATGCATGCCGGCGGCATGTGCGCCCGCGACGTCGCGGGCAAGCGCGAAAATGCTCTGACGTGAACTCGTGCCACCGCCGTGTGGTCGAGTGCAAAGCGGGTCGACCCCTGACGCATCGCTTGGCTCTCCCTCCACGAAGCTTGGCCACGTTCTCGGCTTGCACGGGGGCAACCACACGTTGATTTTCAAAAGACTGGAGCGAGGCGGGATAGTCAATCGAGCTTTCTTTCATTCGTGAAAGGAAACCTCGCGGCCTATGATAGAATTCATCAGTTCTAATTTTTGTCGGCGATGTTGAACGACAGAAATACGGCGCCGGCGATGCGGTGCCCGAGCGGCTGACCGCGCCGAGTTGCCGGGCCGTGCCAGTCACCAGCGCCTGCGAACCAGGGGCGGGAGCGATAATCACTGCCGACGACACTGGTCGGTCGCGGCAACCGCCATTTCCTCGATATTGATGACGGAGATAAGGCGGCGGCATCGCGTGTGAAGGCGCGAAGCTGGCGGTCGAGCGCGGCTTTTTCGGCGGTGCTCGGAACTTCTGAACCGCATCGTCGCGGTCAGCACCAGCGGCGTGATCCCTACGTCTCGACGTCGCTTTCAAGCTGTCGCTGCAGCGGCAGCGCGGCAAAGAACACGGCAATTCTCCGCTCTGGTGCCAGCGATGCGGCCCTTCCCAAAGTCGGCAAACCGAGGAGCCCACCACGATGTGCAGCAAAACCGCAAGCCAGAGAGATCGACCGGCAATCTGCCGGAGAACATCAAACGCGTGCTGGACGGCGGCCTTGTCATTCCCGTCTTGTGCCACCGCATTCATCCCATCATTGGCGAGCCAACGTCAGTTCAGGTCATGCGGATCCATTTGGCATGGGTATTGCGGCGGCGTTGGTGCAGCGTTCGACCGGAGCGCCGCGATAGGGAGAAGCCCGGGAGAAGTCACGCCACCTCGATCCGGTCAGGGAGAGAGAAACAGTGTCAGCTGCACAAGTCCGCGGCGCGAGTCCCGCGCCCCGCAAACCCTTCTATGCCAAGCTTTACGCGCAGGTGCTTGCCGCCATCGCCCTCGGCGTCGCAATTGGCTATTTCTATCCGGGGACCGGCGAGAGCCTGAAGCCGCTGGGTGATGCCTTCATCAAGCTGGTCAAGATGATCATCGCGCCTGTCATCTTCCTGACAATTGCGACCGGCATTGCCGGCATGAACGATCTTCACAAGGTCGGCCGGGTCGCCGGCAAGGCAATGGTCTATTTCCTCACCTTCTCGACGCTGGCGCTGATCGTCGGCCTCATCGTCGCCAATGTCGTCCAGCCTGGCGCCGGCCTCAACATCGATCCGGCCTCGCTCGATGTCCAGGCCGTGAATACCTATGCCGCAAAGGCCCACGAGCAGTCGGTCACCGGCTTCCTGATGAACATCATCCCGCCAACGATTGTCGGTGCCTTCGCGGAAGGCGACATCCTGCAGGTGCTGTTCTTCTCGGTTCTGTTCGGCATGGCGCTCGCGATGGCCGGAGAGACGGGCAAGCCTGTCGTTTCCTTCCTTCAGGCGCTCATCGCGCCTGTCTTCAAGCTCGTCGGCATTCTGATGAAAGCCGCGCCGATCGGCGCTTTCGGCGCAATGGCCTTCACCATCGGTAGATATGGCATCGGTTCGGTCGTCAACCTCGCGATGCTGGTCGCGACGTTTTATTTCACCGCCTTCCTCTTCGTGTTCGGGGTTCTCGGCGCGGTCTGCCGCTACAACGGCTTTTCGATCTGTTCTCTTATTCGCTACATCAAGGAAGAGCTGCTGCTTGTCCTCGCAACGTCCTCCTCGGAGGCCGCGCTCCCCTCGCTCATGCAGAAGATGGAGAAGGCGGGCGCCAGGCGTTCGGTTGTGGGTCTCGTCATCCCGGCCGGATATTCGTTCAATCTGGACGGCACGAATATCTACATGACCCTGGCGGCCCTCTTCATCGCGCAGGCGACGAACACGGATCTGTCAATCGGCGATCAGGTGCTGCTGCTGCTCGTTGCGATGCTTTCCTCCAAGGGCGCTGCAGGTGTGACAGGTGCGGGCTTCATCACCCTGGCTGCTACGCTCGCCGTAGTTCCGAGTGTTCCCGTTGCTGGGATGGCACTGATACTCGGCATCGACCGCTTCATGTCCGAATGCCGGGCGCTGACGAATTGCGTCGGCAACGCAGTGGCATCCCTCGTCGTTGCCCGCTGGGAAGGAGAATTGGACCGAGCGCAGATGAAAGCCGCCTTCTGCGGTCATCAGCTTGCCGAGGCATCAAACCGGCTATCCTCCGCCGAGTAAGGTCGACGCACCGCGACCGGTTTCGCCAAGCTGGTCACATGACCTGAACGATCGACTCGCAGGCTCTAAACGGCGCCTCACGGACCATGTATCAGAAGCGCAATATGTGTGAGTGCAAATCATCGCCGCCCTAAGCGAATGAACCTTCCGTTATACCCGGCCGGTCTACATCTGGAGTAGTCCAATACGCTGTCGATCATTCAGTATGCGGGCGTCTCCACTTTGCCCACCCGAAACCATTGTCGAATCGCGCTAGGTGACAGAGAGCCAGCCTGCGTCAAAAACCAATCAGAATAGGATCCATGACCAAGCGCCCCACAATTGCCGATCTCGCCCGCGAAGCCCGAGTCAGCGTAGCAACGGTCGATCGGGTTCTGAACGCCCGCCATCCGGTGCGCGAGGAGACCGCGCGGCGGGTCCACGACGCCGCCCACGCGATCGGCTATCATGCTGCCGGGCTCATCAAGCAGCGCTTGCGGCGAGACCTACCGTGCTACCGTCTGGGCTTCATCTTGAGAAAACCGGCCCAGCATTTCTACCAAGACTTTGCGCGCGAGGTCGAAGCGTCGGTCAATTTGGCCCAGTCCTTCCACGGCATTCCGCTCATCCAATTCGCCCCGTCACATATGCCGAGCGACCTAATCGCACCGCTCAAGGATTTGGGCGCACGCTGCCATGCGATCGCGATGGTGGCACCGGACCACCCGAAAATTACAGCAGCGGTTGAGGACCTCAAGGCCAAAGGCATTCCGGTTTTCTCGCTGCTTTCCGACTTCGCCGCCGGCGTGCGACAGGGCTATATCGGCCTCAACAACCGCAAGGTGGGGCGCACGGCCGCTTGGATGGTGTCCAAGGTCGCAAAACGGCCCGGCAAGGTGGCGGTGTTTGTCGGCAGCCATCGTTTCCAGGGGCACGAGCTCCGTGACGTCGGCTTTCGCTCCTATTGCCGTGAGAACGCGCCGACGTTCGAGGTGCTCGATCCGCTTGTGAACCTGGAGAAACGGCAGGTCACCTACGAGGCAACGCTTGATCTCATGCAGCGGGAACCCGAGCTCGTCGGCTTCTATGTCGCCGGCGGCGGCATGGAGGGCGCCATCTCCGCGGTCCGGGAAGAGGGTAAAAGTCGCGATCTCGTCGCGATCGTGAATGAAATCACGCCGGAATCTCGGGCGGCACTCGCAGATAACATCATCACGATGGCGGTCGCCACGCCAATGCGCCGGCTTTCCCAGGAGCTGATAACGCTGATGACGCGGGCTATCGAGACCGGCACTGCTGAAACACCAGGACAGACATTTCTGCCGTTCGACATCCATCTGCCGGAAAATATATGAAGCTGATGGATTCTATCGTAAGCGGGGAGTTTCCTTTCATAAATGAGAGAAAGTTGATTGATGATCCGATCCACGCGGGGTAGCCGCACCCCACAGGCCTCAGCCGCGGCCCAGGATGAAAGCGCCGATTGAGTGAACGGATCGGCCGCGCGTTCAGGCGGAAGCGCGAGGTAAATTCCCTGCATCCGCAGCGTCGACCTCGACCGGCTTCATTGCCAACATCTCGACGTTGTCGGTGCAGGGCGGTGTCGTCAAGGATGCCTCACGCCAGTAGCCGAGCGAGGCCGGCACAGTCCATTGGGATCGACCTCGTCGACCGCCATCTCCTCGCCTGGCCGCGCGTGAAAAGCCGCGGCAAGGCCGGCAAGGTTGGCATTTGAGTGGGGCTAAACATCTTCTGGGACTTCGCACGCGAAATCGGAGGCGGCAGTCAACTCAGCACCAACCGGGCATGTGTTCTGCTCGTTCCTGGCCCTCGTACTCAGCAAGGAACTGCGCCGCTCTGCCCCGAATGGCAACCGCTCCTCCGCGACCGCCTCCAGGAGCCACCGTCGAAAAGGATGGTCGCGTCGTCACCACCACGTCACGGCAAAAGTGGGCAACGTCTTGAAGGCAGCTGGCATCGCTCTGCGACACACCTCGACAAACAACTCGCCTGAGATCACCCCCAAAAAGGTAGTGGTAACACGCGCCGGCGCGCGCCTAACATGCTGATTAATGACATTATTCTTACAGCCGGTGTTTAAGTGGGGCTAAATCTCTTCTGGGACTTCGCACGCGAAATCGGAGGCGGCAGTCAATTCGGTACCAACAACGGCAAGGTCGGATCCGGCGTGCCCGAGACGCTCAATAATTTCAAGCAAAGGCGCCAGGCGAGATGCCTCCTGCAACATCATTTCCCGCATCCACAGGCTTGCCGGATCAGTATTGTGAAGCGCAGGCCATTGGACGGCCTCCGTGAATGCGGGATGAGGAAGTGGCGGCGGAAGTCCGACAATCCGCAGGGGTGTTGTTTTTGCGAAATGCTGCGCCAGCCGTAAGGGCATGGTCCCGATGCGGTTGGTGCCTGATACAACGGGCGGGATCATGCTAAAGCCCTGTACGACGACCTCGATACGTCTCTCGAAACCGTGCTCGAGCAAATACCATTCCTCCATGGTGGGCTGCCGGGTGTGCCTGAATCTGAGCACAACATGCCCCATGGACAAGTATCGCTCGAATGTAAGTGGCTCTGACAGCTGCTTGTTCGTGCCGCAGCCTACGCATACGAGCATATCTTCGAACAGGGCTGCGCGAGGATGTTTCGACATGAACACTTCCGGCATAATCAGAAAATGAACGTCGCCGCGCCGGAGAAGCTCCTCGGGGTCGTCGGAAATAGGCAGACATTCGAAGCGGACGGCGGGAGCTTCCCGCGCAGCACGCTCTACGATCTTCTTAAAAAATACGAGCGTGAGGTAATCGGAAAGCATGATTCGGAAGAGACGATCCGATTGGGCTGGGTTAAAGGCGTCCCAGGAAATAATCGATAGCTGGATGTGCAGCAATGCGTCCCGGACTGCTGGGGCGAGCCCCTCCGCGCGCGGTGTCAAAATGAGCTCGCGGCCGTTCATCGCAAATAGCTCATCGCTGAAATAGGCGCGTAACCGAGCGACGGCGGCGCTCATGGCCGGCTGGCTCAGGTTAATACTGTTGGCCGCGGCAGTGACTTTACGCTCCCTGATCAGAGCGTCCAGCACAACGAGGAGATTCAGATCCAGCCCCTTAAACCGCATATCCTGATCTATCCAGCGTGTGGATGGGCATCATCTAAACAATCAATTTTACGAATTTACGAACCATGCATTAGAGGAACGTAAATGACCGACGTCAAGCTCAAATCGACGGCGCCGCGACACGGGCGGGAACATCGAGAGAGCTCATTGGCGAGCCCCACCGGCTGGCTCACCTTCGCTAACGACAACGGTTGAGTGCAGCCAACAACGCCGCCGCTTTGGCCGGGTAATGCAGCCCGCAAGAAACTATTTTGAAGAGAGGTCCTGAATGCGCCCTCAGGTGCAGTGGAAATTGTGCTGGGAAAACGAGTTGCAGCTCTCGGACCACGTCGAGCTCGCCCAGTTCTTTCGTAATACCTACGGGCCGACTGGGGCGTCCAACGCAGAACCGTTCGAAGGTAGTCGAAGCTGGGCCGGAGCCAGGCCTGAACTCCGCGTAATCGCCTATGATTCGAGCGGTGTAGCGGCTCACATGGGCATACTGCGCCGTTTCATCAAGGTTGACGCGGTCGACCTGTTGGTGGCTGAGCTGGGCCTGTACGGGGTACGTCCGGATCTTGAGGGTCTCGGAATCGCCCATTCAATCCATGTCATGCTTCCAATACTGCAGGAGCTTGGCGTTCCATTCGCTTTCGGAACCGTCCGGGACGCGCTGCGGAATCATGTTGAGAGGTTCGGACGGCGATACAGCCCTTTGGCCGTTTTGTCGGGAATTCGCGTGCGCTCCACCCGACCAGAGGCGCGCCTCGACCTGCCGCCCACACGCATCGATGACGCACTCACCATTGTTCTGTCAGTTGGACGGCCGATCAGCGAATGGCCCAGGGGCACGATGATCGATCGGAACGGACCAGAGCTATGAGCCGTCCCGATTGCTTGTACGAAGTGCGCCGTGAGTGCTCTGACCGCACCGGCCGTCGCAGCGTTTATCTGACGTTTGACGACGGTCCCAATCCACTTTTCACACCGGAGATTCTGGATGTGTTGGCAGAGCAGCGGGTGCCGGCGACTTTCTTCGTCATCGGCGCCTACGCCTTAGAGCACCCGGATCTAATCCAACGAATGTTTGCAGAAGGGCACGAGCTAGGCAACCACACGATGACTCATCCGGATCTGTACAAATGCGGCTTCGGCGAAGTGCAACGTGAGATCTTTGAAGCGAACGGCGCCATCATGAGGGCGTGCCCTCAGGCCTCGGTGCGCTATATTCGCGCGCCCTATGGCGCCTGGAGCGAAGAAGTCTTCACAGCGTCACAGATCGCCGGGCTGACGGCCCTCCATTGGTCCGTCGACCCACGAGATTGGTCTCGCCCTGGGGTCGACGCGATTATCGATACCGTGCTCGCCTCTGTCCGGCCGGGCGCAATCGTACTCTTGCACGACGGATGCCCTCCCGGCGAGTTGAGCCAGGGCGCTCACGCCGGTCTGCGCGACCAGACGGTCACGGCGCTGTCCCGTCTGATTCCAGCACTGCATGAGCGCGGATTTGTAATCCGCTCACTTCCTCAACATCACTGAACAAACGAGATCCCATGACTCTTCTTGGTACAACCAGCACTGTGGCCATTTCGCTTTATGCACTGCTCTCGACTGCTTATAAGAGCATGCAGGGGATTTATGCTCTGCCGACAAACGACTCATCGGCGTTGAAGGATCTCGTCGGCTCCGATCAACTGCCCAGCGTGGATGTCATCGTCCCCTGCTTCAACGAGGATCCGCGCACGCTTTCAGAGTGCCTGGCTTCCATTGCAGACCAAGAATACGCCGGAAGACTTCGGGTCTATGTGGTTGATGACGGTTCTGGAAATCGCGAAGCCGTAGGAACTGTCCACGAAACCTACGCGCGCGACCCTAGGTTCGACATCATTTTGCTTCCCGAGAATGTTGGAAAGCGCAAGGCGCAGATCGCCGCGATACGCCGCTCATCCGGGGATTTGGTGCTTAACGTTGATTCAGACACGATACTCGCGTCCGACGTCATTACCAAGCTTGTACCGAAGATGCGAGATCCAGCGGTCGGCGCAGTCATGGGTCAGTTGATTGCCAGTAACCGGAGCGAGAGCTGGCTGACAAGGCTGATAGACATGGAGTACTGGCTGGCTTGCAACGAGGAGCGCGCGGCACAGGCTCGCTTCGGTGCCGTTATGTGCTGTTGCGGCCCATGTGCCATGTACCGCCGATCTGCGCTCCTTTTGTTACTGGACCAGTACGAGTCGCAATTTTTTCGGGGCAAGCCAAGCGACTTCGGGGAGGATCGCCATCTCACTATCCTCATGCTGAAAGCAGGCTTTCGAACCGAGTACGTTCCGGGCGCCATCGCGGCCACAGTCGTTCCGAACAGACTCGGACCGTATCTGCGCCAACAACTCCGTTGGGCACGAAGCACATTCCGGGACACGCTGCTTGGGCTGCGCTTGCTGCCCGGCCTCAATAGCTATCTCACGTTGGACGTGGTCGGACAGAATCTCGGGCCGCTACTCCTCGCCCTATCGGTACTAACGGGCCTCGCACATTTCGCACTGACAGGCACTGTGCCTTGGTGGACAGGACTGATGATTGTGTCCATGACCATGCTCCGATGCAGCGTGGTCGCATTTCGTGCTCGACAGTTTCGATTTCTGGGCTTTTCCCTGCACACGTTCATCAACATCTTTCTCTTACTTCCCTTGAAGGCCTACGCGCTGTGTACATTGAGCAATAGCGATTGGCTGTCGCGAAGCTCTGCTGTCGCTACATCGAACACTGGGGGAAAACAGGCCCCCATCCAAACTCCGATCACTGGATCAAGCAGGGCAGAATTCTCACCGCATGCGGCTCCGCTTCGCAGGCTCAATCTTGCGCGGATTCTTCGGGATTAGCGCTTCGAGCAACATCTGCGGCGACGAGTGATCGCTAATTTCCTAGGTGGACGAGAGGTGGACGAGTTGACCCAGAACATGAATCATCAGTTGCTCGATCGGGAATTGGCCGCAGACGATCCGTGGCGCCTCGACGGCAATCCGTTCGAGCGGGAGCGCCACACGCAAATGCTCCAGCTGGCGCTTGCCCAAGGCTCCATTACAAATGCCCTCGAAGTCGGGTGCGCTGCCGGCGCATTCACGGAAAAACTGGCTCCCTACTGCCAAGGGCTCACCGTCATCGATGTCGTGGCGCAAGCGATTGCTCGAGCACGTCAACGGATAAAGGAGCCGTCGCGCATCAACTGGATAGTCTCCGATGTTCAACAGTTTTCGACCGGCGAGTTGTTTGACCTGATCGTTGTGGCGGAGGTCCTATACTACCTCGAAGACATAGCCGAGATGCGCGCGGCCGTCAAAAACCTGGTGCGGGTGCTTGCGCCAGGCGGGCATCTGATCTTCGGATCGGCAAGAGATGCTAATTGCCGTCGCTGGGGTCACGCCGCTGGTGCTGAGCCGGTCATCGCCATGCTGAACGAAACGTTGATCGAGGTAGAGCGTCTTGAGTGTCGGGGCGAGTCGGTCAACGAAGACTGCTTGCTCGTCCGTTTCCGGAACCCGCTTTCCGCTTCCTGATGAATCGAATCTATCGCCGTTAACGTGGAGACACTATGCGCATCTGTGGTACCAAGCTGACCCATGATGGGGCGATCGCCCTTGTCGAGGATGGACGGCTCGTCTTCTGCGTTGAGCAGGAAAAGCGGCACAACAATCCGCGTTATCAAACCATCGATAATCTCGACGCAATTGTCGCCGCTTTGGCGGAACAGGGGCTAAATCCTTGTGATGTCGATCAGTTCGTTATCGACGGCTGGGATGGCGAAGACGAGTCACAGTTTCAGGTCCGGCAGGCAACCAAGCAACTGCCAGTCTTGGCGTCCCTCTCGGTAAAATGAACCCATGTCCATGGTAGCGATCGATCTTACTGACGTAAGCAAAACTTATGACAAGCTCGTTGTCGACAGACTGTCGTTCCGCGTTGCGGCGGGGGAATGCTTCGGGCTCTTGGGACCGAACGGTGCGGGCAAAAGCACGATTGCGCGTATGGTCCTCGGCATGACATCGCCTGATGCGGGGAAGATTACTGTGCTCGGCGCTCCAGTGCCGACGCGCGCGCGTTTGGCACGTATGCGCATCGGCGTGGTCCCGCAGTTCGACAATCTTGATACCGCGTTCACTGTACGCGAGAACCTGTTGGTGTTCGGGCGCTACTTCCGGATGAGCAGACGCCAGATCGAAGCGGTCATACCATCGCTGCTTGAGTTCGCCCGCCTCGAGAACAAAGCGGATGCGCGCGTCGCCGAACTGTCCGGCGGCATGAAGCGGCGCCTGACGCTCGCGCGTGCGCTGGTCAATGACCCGCACTTGCTGGTGATGGACGAGCCGACCACCGGCCTCGATCCGCAGGCCCGCCACCTGATCTGGGAACGGCTGCGATCGCTGCTGGCGCGGGGCAAGACTATTCTTTTGACTACCCATTTCATGGAAGAGGCCGAGCGGCTGTGCGATCGGCTGTGCGTTATGGAGGAGGGGCGCAAGATCGCCGAAGGCCGCCCGTCCGCACTCATTGACGAGCAGATCGGCTGTGACGTGGTCGAGGTCTACGGCGGCAATCCGCATGAACTGGGTGCGCTGATCCGGCCGTACGCACAGCGCATCGAGGTGAGCGGTGAGACGCTTTTTTGCTATGCACCCGATCCGGAGCAGGTGCTGGTGCAGCTACGCGGGCGCGCGGGTCTACGCCTTCTGCAGCGTCCCCCCAATCTCGAGGATGTGTTTTTGCGGCTAACCGGGCGCGAGATGGAGGACTGAACAATGGGCGAACGTTATGCGGCGGCCATGCCCGCCAATGCGTGGAATTGGGTCGCGGTTTGGCGCCGCAACTATCTTGGATGGAAGAAAATCGGGCTTGCATCGGTTCTCGGAAACCTCGCCGATCCGATGATCTATCTGTTCGGTCTCGGCTTTGGCATCGGAACAATGATAGGTCCTGTTGAGGGCACTTCGTATATTGCGTTTCTCGCGGCTGGCATGGTTGCCACAAGCGCGATGGCATCGGCGACTGCTGAAACGGTTTACGGGAGTTTCGGCCGCATGGACAACCAGCGCACCTGGGAAGGAATGTTATGCACTCAGCTGACGCTCGGCGATATCTTACTCGGCGAATTGGCGTGGGCAGCCACCAAGGCCCTGATGGCGGGCACTGCAATCACTGTTGTTGCCACCACGCTCGGCTACACATCGTGGCCATCCATCCTCTGCTTGCTGCCAGTCATCGCTCTCAGTGGCCTCGCCTTCGCGAGTCTAGCGATGGTCGTCACGGCGCTTGCGCCCAGTTATGAATATTTCATATTTTACAATACGCTTGTTATAACACCCATGCTGTTCCTTTGCGGCGCGATGTTTCCGGTCAACCAATTGCCCAGCGCTTTTCAGGACGTCGCCTCCTTGTTGCCGCTCGCACATGCAATTGACCTCATTCGTCCGGCGATGCTTGGCCGTCCGGCCGGCAGCATGGGCCTGCATATCGGCGCGCTTTGCATATACACGGTTTTGCCGTTCTTCCTATCGGTTGCTCTATTTCGTCGTCGGCTGATGCGTTGACGCTACTCACCATTTAAAATTGATTCTTTGGGCGATACCCATCCACGCGTCGGATAGGTCAATACATGCGTTTTAAGGGACTCGATCTAAATCTCCTGGTTGTGCTGGACGCTTTGATCAGGGAGCGTAAAGTCACCGCCGCGGCCCGCAGTATTAACCTGAGTCAGCCGGCCATGAGCGCCGCCGTCGGTCGGTTACGCGCCTATTTCAGCGATGAGCTATTTACGATGAACGGCCGCGAACTCATTTTGACACCGCGCGCGGAGGGACTCGCCACAGCAGTCCGGGACGCATTGCTGCACATCCAGCTGTCGATTATTTCCTGGGACGCCTTTAACCCGGCCCGATCGGATCGTCGCTTCCGCATCATCCTTTCCGATTACCTCACGCTCGTATTTTTTAAGAAGATCGTAAAGCGTGCTGCGCGGGAAGCTCCCGCCGTCCGCTTCGAATGTCTGCTTATTTCCGACGACCCCGAGGAGCTTCTCCGGCGCGGCGACGTTGATTTTCTGATTATGCCGGAAGTGTTCATGTCGAAACATCCTCGCGCAGCCCTGTTCGAAGATATGCTCGTATGCGTAGGCTGCGGCACGAACAAGCAGCTGTCAGAGCCACTTACATTCGACCGATACTTGTCGATGGGGCAGGTTGTGCTTAAATTCGGGGACACCCGGCAGCCCTCAATCGAGGAATGGTATTTGCTCGAGAACGGTTTCGAGAGACGTATCGAGGTCGTCGTACAGGGCTTTAGCATGATCCCGCCCCTTCTATCAGGCACCAACCGCATCGGGACAATGCCCTTACGGCTGGCGCAGCATTTCGCAAAATTAACACCCCTGCGGATTGTCGAACTTCCGCCGCCACTTCCTGCCGCATTCACGGAGGCCGTCCAATGGCCTGCGCTTCACAATAATGATCCGGCAAGCCTATGGATGCGGGAAATGATGTTGCAGGAGGCATCTCGTATGATTACCCCGCCTAAGAGCACCGGACGTCTCAGTTGTCGGCCGACGACCCCTCGGTTATGAGAGGAGGCATGATGGGGTGGACGGCGCCCGACGGCATCGGATGTGCCAGAATGAGTTCGTTGAGATCTCAAACAAGGGAGCCGTCCGTGGAACACCTTATCCGTATTGGC